>CABMIA010000207.1 GCA_902386085.1 uncultured archaeon | reverse complement strand
GTTGAATATGCTGGACTTTCCCACATTCGGATTCCCGGCAAGCGCGAACGTAAAATCAGTGCTGCCCTTTATTTCCTTGAGGGCGCTATGGCATGAAAGCGGCATTCTATTTTACCTTGATCATTGAAGCAACTTCCCTTCCGAGAGCATAACGCGAACCTGAGACACATACGATCAACGGTCCTCCGAAGGGCGCAACCTCTTCCACCCTGACGCAAACATCGGGGATCAATCCGAGCGAGGCAAGGTACTGGAGCATTTTCGGGTCTTCTTCAAATACGCTGACGATGATCCCTTTGTCAGAGGCTTTTAATTCCGATAAGGGCTTCACCTTTTCTTTTATCAATATTCCGTCCTTGTCAGGGATCGGATGGCCGTGCGGGCATGTCTTCGGATTCCCCAGGCTCTCTGCGATCCGGTCTTCCATCTCAGGGCTTATCGCATGCTCAAGCCTGCACGCCTCGTCATGCACCTCGTCCCATTTAAAGCCCAGGATATCGGTTAGCAGGCGCTCTGAAAGCCTGTGCCTCCGAATAACCTTTTTTGCGATCGATTTTCCTTCTTCTGTCAGGCATACGCCTTTCTCGGTATGGCTGACAAGCTCTTTACTTGCGAGTTTTTTTACCATCTCCGAGACTGATGGCGGAGAAAGTTTCAGATGCTCTGCAAGGCGGGATGTGCTTACAGGGTGCTGCTCCTGCTGGAGTTTATATATCGATTCAAGATATTCTTCGATCCTCGGTGTATCAGCTTCCATCTGCACTCACCTCCTGTGATTTCATCTTTTCCGGGGCCTTATATGTCCTGTGAACGAACAATCCTATGATGAGCCAGTAGCCAACATATGCCAGTACCAGGGTCAGGGAGGGATCTGCGTGATAGCCGATAAGGGATTTCAGGCTGCTTCCAATAAGACCATTTTCATGAAGAAGCGGATATGTGCCATCAGGATTCTGGGGCGGGTTCAAGTCCCATACGTGTGCCACAACGGGAGGAATAATGCCCGCATCGTTGAATTCATCCACGGCTGTAGCTACCAGGCCCGCCGAGAACAGTATCAGAAGGATACTTGTATATTTGAAGAATTTACTCAAATCAAGCCGGTACATTCCCCTGAACATAATGAACGACAGGATGATCACAACCCCAAGCCCGGCTATGAAACCGATAATGGTGTCAATTGGGGAGTTGATCGCAAGTGTTCCGAGGAACAGGACTGTTTCTACGCCTTCCCTGAAAACCGCGATAAAGGACATGGCTGCTATGCCCAGCATATGGCCTTTTGATATCGAAATATCTATTTTTTCCTGGAGCTCTCCTTTTATCTTTTTTGAATTGTGTGCCATCCAGAATATCATATAAGTCAGGACGATGGCGGCTGTAAGTGCAGCTATGCCATCAAATAACGATTCTGCCATGCCTCCAAGCTCACCATAGATGAGTTTGAATGCAATTGCAACACCACTGCTTGCGACTATTGCACCGATTATCCCCGCACCCAGATAGCGATAGAGGTCTTTTCTTCCAAGCTTCGCCAGATAGGCCGCGATTATTCCTATTATCAGGGCTGCTTCAAGTGCTTCCCTGAAGGTTATTAAAAAGCTTGCCAGCATATTTCTCCGTTTTTATTAGGTATTTTATTAGGTATACCTAATTGTTAGGTTTTGCATGCCTATATAACTTTCGGGTAACCTGAAAGAAAAGTCAGGGATATAAAAAATAAAATCAGGCTTGACCTTCCTGTCAAGTCTGGCAATAAAATTGCCGACGATGTGCTTCAAGCACAAAGCACAAATTTTGCTAATTACTGCCGGGTTTTTAACTTATCTTCACTTGCTTTGATATCTACAAGCACCTTATTGATCAACGTTTTGGCATTTTCAAGATGCTTTGTGCCACTGGTTGCAAGCTGGGAGAAGTTATCCTGAACAAGAACTTCATTTTCCTGCAGCAAATAGACGTAATAAACAAGGATGCTCCAGTAGACTGAAATACCCAAGAACAAAGCTGCTCCGATGATTACAAGCTGGTTGAAAATCAGGTAGGTCGTCATGCCAAGCGGATATAATTTCGTGACTGCGATCCAGAAGTTGTATATTATTACCAGGCCGAGGATTATAGGCACAATCCATATGAGTAAAAGGTTATTTTTAGTAAGTCTCATCCGAACACCGATATGTAGATGGAAAAATCACTATAAATATCTGTCGCATCTCGTATCTCCAAACATTAATATACCGCCAATTCCAATATTATTTTGATTAGTGGGAGGTCTTAACAATGAGCATTAAACCGGGAGATGAAGCAGCAGATTTTACTTTAAGCGATCAGGACGGCAAAGATATACAGTTATCTGCCCTCAAAGGCAAAAAAGTACTCCTGTCTTTCCATCCGCTTGCCTGGACAAAGGTCTGCGCAGACCAGATGAAGGCGCTTGAGAAAAACCGAAGCAGGTTCGAGAAGCTGAACACGGTGCCGCTGGGCATAAGCGTGGATACGGTGCCGTCAAAAAAAGCATGGGCCAAAGAACTCGGCATCAAGAAGACAAGTCTCCTCTCAGATTTCTGGCCGCACGGCGAAGCTGCAGGATTGTATGGCATATTCAGGCAGGAGGACGGTATCTCTGAAAGGGCGAACATAATTATTGATGAGAAAGGACGGGTGAAGTTTGTGAAGGTTTATCCGATCGCGGAATTGCCTGATATCGAGGAGATTATCAAAATCCTGGAGGAGTGAAAAGAAGTCTCACCTGGGCCGGATTGTCTCCATTATATATTTGCAGCAGTAAATGAGTGAAGTGCAGTGAGTATTGCTGATAGTCCAAACTTCAAGAAGGTATTAAACATTATATATTTGCAGCAGTAAATGAGTGAAGTGCAGACCTTATTTTTCTATGGTTGCTGCAAAAATCCATCGGTCACTTTTGGCAAATAGTGACCTATGAACTTTAATAATTATATTTACTTTCCCCAATGCCTGCAAATCACTCAGACAAATAAAAACTTATATCCTCCCTCCAACAATCCATACCCCGTGATTCCAATGAAACCAATAGAAAAAGCATCCGGCATCGGGGGTATGCTCACTGCATTCAGGAAGCTTGCGCGCGGCAGGGAAAAGATAACATTTATCGGCTGTCCTGGCTGGTGCAACCCGTTCGCTGAACTTTTAGGTTATGTCTTACGCGATGCAAAGAAAGAGATGGTCTTTATTCCAAACCTTAGGAAGGATATGGCAGCAAAGGTCGAAATGACACAGTATGGCATGCAACTCGGGGATAATGCCGACCCATCTTCAGATACGGTAGTGCTGCTGGGAGGACTTGCGATGCCAAAAATGGAAGTTGATGTCAACGGCCTTAAAAATTTAATCGATGATGTCACAGACGGTTATCCTGATAAACAAATCCTTGGTGTGTGCATCGGCGGCGTTTTTCAGAAAGCCGGCTGGGATAAGCTGATCGATTTTGATTATCTGATGGACGCAGATATGGAAGTTACTACATACGGGTTCAAGTAGCGCAAACTCTATTCGTTATTATACGAATAACAACACTGTAACAATCTTAAGAAATATATAAGCGATTCTATGCAATGGGAACCCGAAGCAGCAAAAGAACTTGAGAAAATACCCGAACATGTCCGCCAAATGGCGAAAATGGGCATCGAAACTTCAGTGGAAAAGAAAGGTAATAACATCGTAACGCTGGAAGATGTGAGGGAAGCTGCACAACGCTTTGGCGCTTTGATGGAAAAAGACGAAAAAATCACGAAGATCGCAATCGTCAGGTGCGATATCGTGAGCGAAACATGCCCTGGCGTTGCATGTTTCAAGGCGTTCAATAAAAGGAAGATGCATTTTGGCAATTATGGCGATGCTGAAATTATCGGTTTTTTCACATGCGGAGGCTGCCCCGGAAGGCGGGTCTTCAGGCTTGTGGATAGCCTTCTCAAGCACGGTGTTGATGTGGTACACTTAAGTTCGTGCATGCTCATGGAAGGCGGTTATCCCAAGTGCCCCCACATCGATGAAATCAGGCAGATGTTACTCAAAAAAGGCGTTAAAGTCGTGGAAGGGACGCATCATTAAGAGGAGATTTTAAGCCCGAAAAGAAACAGTTAGGTCTAAGGAGTAAAAGCATTTTAGAAAGCTTTATTATGGTTCGTTCCTATACGAATAAAAAGGAGATATTATGACAATAACAAAAGAAACGACAATTGAAGAAGTAGTCAGCCAGTATCCGGAAACCATGATGGTATTTATGAAACACGGGCTGCACTGCGTAGGATGCCATGTATCAGCCTTTGAGAGCATTGAAGAAGGTTCGCAGGCGCATGGGATTGATGTGGATGCGCTGGTCGATGACCTGAATGAAGTTGTCGCAAAAAGAAAGAAATAATCCTTGACTTTGGGTTATGCAATTATCTGTGTACCTGTTTTTCCTTCAAGCGCTGGCAGTGCCTTGTCCAGGCTTGAAATAATCGCTCTTTTCCCTCCGGATTTTACAAACTGAAGCGCTGCGAGCATCTTTGGCTCCATGCTTCCTTTTCCGAAATGCCCTTCTTCCATATACCGTTGCGCATCTGAAACCATTATTTCATCAAGGTCAATCTGGTTCTCTTTCCCGTAATTCAGTGCAGCTTTTTCAACATCTGTAAGTATGAGAAAGATCTCAGCCCCAACCGTGGATGCCATGAGACTGCCTGTCAGGTCTTTATCGATCACGGCTTCTACACCGACAAGCAAACCGTGTTTACGTATAACCGGGATCCCGCCGCCGCCTCCTGCTATTAATATAACCCCTTCATTGACGAGTTTCTTGATCACATCTTCTTCCACAATCCGCTCAGGCGGCGGTGATGCCACCACTCTCCTGTAGCCTTTTTTATCCTGTATCATCTTCATACCCCGCTCCATCATTTTTCTAGCCTTGAATACAGGATAATAAAGACCTATAGGCTTTGTAGGATTCTCAAAAGAAGAACATGAGCTTTCAACTACGACCTGTGTCAGGAGTGTCACAACATGTTTCTTGATTCCTTTTTCTTTCAGCCTGTTGTCAAGGGACTGCTGGAGCAGGTAACCGAGAAGCCCCTGCGTCTGTGCACCGCACACATCCAGGGGCTGGGGATGGACGAGACCGCATTCCTCCTGCATCGCAAGGATATTTCCTATCTGGGGGCCGTTACCGTGGGTCAATAAAACATCATATCCTTGCTGTACTATCTCTGCAATCTCCATGCAGGTCCCGTCTATCAGTTTCTGCTGCTCAACCGGACTTCCTTTTGCCGGATTCAATATCGCGTTCCCGCCTATTGCGATGACAATTCTGGTCATGTTCTTTTTACTTACGTTGTTTGATTATATAATGCGGTTGGACTGAGGCGAAGCCATGCGTAAATAACAGGTGGAAAAGCGTATTTTTCAATCGGATGAACCCACAGGTTACAGCGTAACGAACGTGTCAAAATTCATGATCCGGTTCACCAACCTCTTATCAAAGGATTCATGATTGGATATCGAGAGTATCGACTATGGGGAGATGTGACGATTTTAAATGAACGGATGAATAGCAGACGCCTTGTGTCAGAATTCAATAGATTGTAGGGCGACTAACGGGGGCAAAAGATTCTCTGGAGGTCGACCATAAATGATAAGTAGAGGATAGTTTAACTAAATTGAAATGTGGCGAAGTCTGGTTAAATCGTGATAATTAAATACAAAGCCAGGCATAACCGAAAAAGCAAGCGAATAGAAGCGAAAAACTGTAAAAAAAGAAAAATGAACAACTCTCGCTTTAAACTCTACTTGATTATAACTCTGGTCTTGAGCGGTCTTCTTCCTATTACAGGAAGTACATTTTTGCATCTGTTTCTATTAGGTCGGTACTGGATTGATGAACCGCTCCATTCGGCTTTCGAAGCTTTGGGAAGTTTCACAGCATTATCCCTTGCCCTACTCATCCTGATACTGCAAAAGGATAAGAGAGTCCCCAGTTACTACATGTGGGTTTCGTGCGCTCTGATCGGCATGGGTATACTCGATGGATTCCATGCTTTTAGCCCTCCAGGTGACTCCTTTGTCTGGCTGCACGGCATGGCTGTCCTGGTGGGTGGTTTTTTGCTCGCTATGGTCTGGCTGCCGGATCGCGTTGCTCAATCACGACTGACCAGTGTATTGTATATTGTTGTGGCTGTGGTGACCGTTATTCTCAGCGTATTCGCAGTTTACTCTCCTGATAAACTACCCGCAATGATTAACGAAGGCGTTTTTACATCCGTTGCCAACACATTCAATATGCTCGGAGGGCTTTTCTTTCTATCGGCAGCGGTGTATTTTGCTATCCGTTATCGCTCCAACCATGGTCATGAGGATTTCTTATTCGTCAATTTCTGCCTGCTTAATGGTTGGGCAGGCCTGCTGTTCTCGTTCTCACAAATATGGGACACAGATTGGTGGTTCTGGCATGTCTTACGGTTAGCAGCATATCTTACCGTCCTTTCGTATATGTTCATCACTTTTCAACGGTCAGAGGCTGAATTGAAGCAACACCGCGAGCACCTGGAGGAACTTGTTCAAAAACGAACAGTTGAGCTTAAAATAACCAATGGACAACTTCAGCAGGAAATCGCTGAGAGGATACGTGCCGAGGAGAAACTGCAAACAGTCATAGTAAGGCTTGGAGAGGAAAAATCTAAGACAGAAGCGATTATCGCAGCAATAGGTGATAATATCATCATTCAAGATACTGATTATAAGATCGTATATCAAAATCAGGTTCAGAATGATTTATACGGGAGCCATGTCGGTGAATACTGTTACAAAGCTTATCAAGGCAGGGATACTATCTGTGAAGGTTGCCCCGTTGAACTATCTTTCAGGGATGGAAAGATTCATAGAGCAGAGAGAACCAGGGCCACCGACCAAGGCATATTGTACTTCGAACTAACCGGATCTCCCTTAAAAGATTCTACAGGGAAAATCATAGCGGGAATCAAGGTTGTCAGAGACATAACCGAGAGTAAAAGGCTTGAGGAGGAAAAGAACAGGCTCCTTAGAGCCATTGCCAGCAGTACAGAAGGCATCGCAATAACCGATGGGCAGGACAGGTACATTTACGTAAACGCTGCCCATGCCATGATTTACAGCTATCCACAAGAGGAGCTTATTGGAAAGACCTGGCGGGAGATCACACAGCCCGATATGATAGCTCCAACTGGAAAGTTCCTGTATAACACCCTTCACAAAAAGGAGATCGGTGCATTCAGCGGAGAGTTCCCGGGCCTGAGGAAAGACGGCACCATAATCCCCACAGAGGTCAGGGGAAAGGCTCTATGGGATGGGACAGGTAACTACCAGGGACATATATGCATTGTTAGAGATATCACAGAGCGCAAGCTGGCGGAAGAGAAGCTCCGCAGGGCGCACGATGAGCTAGAAATACGTGTCAGGGAACGGACCTCGGAACTGGAAGAAGCCAATAATGCAATTCATGAATGGACTTCTGAGCTTGAAAAAGCCAACGAAGCATTGTTAGAGAGTGAAGCAAGCTACAGGGAACTTGCTGAAAGCATCGGCGAAGTCTTTTATGCGCTTGACAGAGATTTGAGATATACATACTGGAATAGTGCATCTGAAGCTCTTACAGGAATTTCAGCAAAAGATGCTGTTGGAAAATCTCTCTTCGATCTTTTCCCTGAACTGAAAGGAGCAAGGGCAGAGAAGCTTTACATGGAAGTATTAAAAATGCAGCAACCTCGGCATTTCGTGCATATGTACCGGGCTGGGGATAAGGATTTATTTTTTGAAATTAATGCTTATCCCTCTAAGTCCGGTCTCTCTGTTATAGCCAAGGATATCACCGAGCGCACGCATACCGAGGAAAATATATCAAAACTTCTAAATGAATTAAAAACGATCTTTGAGAATCTTCCACTGGGTATTGCGTATCTTGATGCCGAATTTAAATTCATAAGTGCGAATAAGTTTTTTTACGACCTGACTGGCTTGGGTGAAAAAGACCTGATCGGGAGACCATGTTATGAGACCGTAGGTGAATATGCTGATTCTGCAAAAAAAGGTCTTGAAAAAATCTGTAGTTTTTGTAAAAAAGACGAGTGTTTTAATATGAGGAGATCTACAGTTATAGAAAGACCTCTTGGGGGCTCGATTGTTAAAGTAACAACGGTTCCTCAATTGGACAAAGATGGAAATATTTTTCGTTTTCTGGAAATAATTGAAGATATCACCGAGCGCAAGTTATCAGAGGCGGCGCTGCGGGAAAGCGAGGAGCGCTATCATAAGCTTGTGGAGTCTTCCCCGGATACGATCGCTATTCACAGCGAAGGCAAGATTGTCTTTACAAACCCCGCCGGGGTAAAGCTTCTGGGTGCAGCAAGCCCTGAACAACTCATTGGAAAAGAGATAATGGATTTCGTGCATCCCGACTATCGAGAACCTGTCATCGAGCGAATTCAACAAATGAAAGAAGGAGGAAAGGATGTATCTCTTATAGAAGAAAAATTCATAAGGCTGGATGGATCAGTTATAGACGTGGAGGTATCTGCAACACCTTTCAACCACCAGGGCAAGCACGGGATGCAAGTTATAGTCCGCGATATTACAGAAAAGAAGAAACTTGAAGCCCAGTTCCTGCGGGCGCAAAGGTTGGAGAGCATAGGCACGCTTGCCGGTGGTATAGCACATGATATCAACAATGTACTGACACCAATTATGCTGTCTCTGCAATTATTACAAGAAAAATTCCCAGATAATGAAAGCCAGAAATTG
>CABMIA010000206.1 GCA_902386085.1 uncultured archaeon | reverse complement strand
CACCGCAACGAGGATTACCTGATAGGCTCGCTTGAACTTGAAAGCCTGACCGGCTGCAGGATAATCCATAGTGATCGCCTTGACTTCGGATATGGCGGGCCTGCCACCGGGGATGATATGTTTGATATCGGGGGCATGAGGTTGAAAGTTCTTGAAACGCCAGGTCATTCCCCGGAGAGCCTGAGTTTTGTACTATATCCTTCAAACGCAGTAGCCATTCCGTGGTCTGTATTTACAGGCGATGCACTTTTCTATGGCAACACGGGACGGACCGATCTTTTCGGCGATGAGAAAACCGAAGAATATGCGTCAATTCTCTACGACTCTATTCACGGGAAGCTCCTGTCCCTCGGAGACGGAGTAGTTGTGTATCCTGCCCATGGATCAGGTTCGGCATGCGGCGGCAGCATGTCAGATATCGAGATAAGTACGATCGGATACGAGCGGGCTACCAATCCCATGCTCAGGGCGGGACGAGGAGAGTTCATACAAAAGAAAAAGAATGAAAATATCCCGCTGCCTCCGTATTTTGCAAGGATGGCAGATTATAACCTGAACGGCCCACCGCGTCTTTTGCCAGGGACAATAGAGCCCATGGATGCGTCCGTGTTTGCCAGCAACATATCAGAATGTGCGGTTGTGGATACACGTTCACCTCTCTCTTTTGCTGGCGGGCATATCAAAGGTTCGTATAATATCTGGCTGCATGGACTCGCTACATTTCCAGGCTGGATTATCGATTACGAAAAAGACATACTGCTTATAACAGAGAGGCAGGAAGACGAAGGGACTGCAAGGCTTTATCTTTCAAGGATCGGATTTGACAGGGTGAGAGGGTATCTCTGTAAAGGTATCATAGACTGGTACGGGCGCGGAATGCCGCTTGAGCATAGCGGTGTTATGACGGTTGAAAATCTTCATGAAAAATTAAAAGAAGAGGATATATTCCTCCTTGATGTCCGCGCGAAAGAAGAGTATGAACAGGGGCATATCCCCGGGGCAGTGAACATTTATGTTGGAGAACTTGAGAAAAGGACGAGTGAGGTTCCACCAGACAAGACTCTGGTCTCTGCTTGCTCATCAGGGTACAGGTCAGGGCTTGCGGCAAGCATCCTGGCGCGCAAGGGCTTCGGGAAAGTTAATAATCTAATCGGAGGCACAACAGCATGGAAAGAAAAGGGCTATCAGACAAAGCGAGAACAGACCCGAAGGCTAATGTAACAGGAATCCCATGAAAATCTTTTTATTGATTCAGCCACTCTACAGTATCGAGCAGTGTTCCAATGACCACATCTGACAAAAAAATCGGATTTATCGGCACGGGAAAGATGGGTGAAGCCCTGATCAAAGGCATACTTGCGGCTAAGCTCTTTCCCCCGGATAATGTATATGCAAGCGATGCGGATTTCGCGAAATTGCAATCGCTTGGAAAGGATTACAACATAAATACCTGCAGGGATAATTGCGATGCTGTTATAAATTCAGATATTATCCTTATTGCGGTAAAGCCGCAGATAGTTCCGAAAGTTCTGGAAGAGATAAAAGATTCAATAAAGAAACAGATAATCATATCCATAGCTGCCGGCGTGCCCATAGAAACATTTGAAAAGGCGCTGCCGCGTGGGACCAAGGTTGTCAGGGTAATGCCAAATATAGCTGCGACCGTAAAAGAAGCCGCATCTGCGATCAGTCCGGGAAGCGCAGTGTCCAGGGAGGATGCTGAAATTGCAGGCGAGATTTTTAATTCCATAGGACGGACCGTGATACTGCCAGAACATCTGATGGATGCAGTTACCGGATTATCGGGAAGCGGGCCGGCTTATATCTTCATGATAATAGAAGCGCTTGCAGACGGCGGGGTGCATGAAGGTCTTGACAGGAACACAGCGAAACTGCTTGCGGCGCAAACCGTTCTCGGAGCTGCAAAGATGGTTCTTGCAAACGGAACCCATACTGGAGAGCTGAAGGACATGGTCACTTCGCCCGGTGGCACAACCATACGTGGCATCAGGGTCATGGAAGACCGCGGCGTGCGGGTTGCCATGATGAACGCTGTAATCGCCGCGTCTGAGAGGTCAAAGGAACTGGGCAGGAAGACATGATTATGGTAAAGTTCCCAAATAATCCTGAAGCATTTTTAGAAAATAAAAAACCGCGGATAAACGCCCCGAGTCACGCCTCCGGAGGGCGCATCCACGTATGCCCGCAGGCATACGTGTCTATGCGTTACGGCGAGCATGACGCCGATGAACGCAGATATACCGATAAGCATCTGTGTTTATCTGCTTTCGTCCGTGGTTAATAAGAATTTACACGTCTGGTTTATGGATATTCTTTCTGAAATCGAGAGAAAAGCAAGAAGCAATCATGCTCGGATAGGTCTTGGCATCGGTGCAAACTCGGATAAACTTATCAATAGCGCAGAGGATGCATGCGAGTACTCAGAGGTCGTGCTTGTGGGTGATGAAAACCAGATCAAGGCCACAGGCACCGGACTTGAAATAATCCATTCTACGGAACCTTCTCGAACCTTAGTTGACCTGCTGGTTGCAGGAGAGATTGACGGAGCTGTCAGGGGCACCCTCAGTGCCACCAAAACACTTTCGATTTTGAAAAAATCACTGGGCATGAATAAATTATACAGGGCTGCATTACTTGAGACAGCAGACGGGAGACCATTCTTTCTGGCGCCGGTAGGGATCGATGAAGGAAATTCGGTTGCAGACAAGATTGAATTAATCAAACGGGGTGCAGCGCACATTAAGCGCCTCGATATAACAGCAAAAGTCGGGATTCTCTCAGGCGGGCGGTTTGAGGACAAAGGCAGGGATGAACGTGTGGACAAGACGCTTGCAGATGCCGAGCTTGTTACTAAAAAAGTATGCGAGATGGGAATTGATGCGAAAAATTATTCGATCCTGATCGAAGATGCGATTAAAGAGGCAAATTTCATCATTGCGCCGGATGGGATTTCGGGCAATCTTATTTTCAGGACGCTTGTTTTCCTTGGAGGCGGGCACGGGTACGGGGCGCCTGTGCTGATGGAGAAGGTGTTCGTGGATACATCGCGCGTGAAAGAGGATGCTGTAAGGGCGATAATGCTGGCGAGTGCAATGAAATAACTGAAAACAAATATCTGGTAAACAGATATTGAAAATTTCCCCTTATCATTTCCATATTTTCCCGCTGTAGCTATCCGTCACCGGGCATCCCAGACACCGGTTGGAGATATGGTGCGCGCATTCCTTGCAATTGCAGCCGTTACCGCACGGAGGAGTATCAGTATATTCGAAGTTCATCCTCAGGGGCAGGATCAAATCCTTCATCGGGGTAATTACAATGCTGACTTTCGCGCTGCTGACCACAGGATTGCTCCGCAGGTGCCCGTCCACTATAGCCTCAAGGGTGGCGATATCCTCCCCCACAAAAAAAAGACACAGGTTGTGTTCCCCTGATACGATAAGACCGTTAAGGAAATAAGGGCAATCCCTGAAAATATCAAGCACCGAGGAGGTGTTCTTGGCCATGACATCAACTTTTGCCATGTACAGGTTGACCTTCTTTAAATTCATCCCCACAACATGTGCAAGCGCCCCTTTTTGCTTGAGTTTATGAATCCTGGCGCTCACTGAAGGCTGGGATATCCTGAGTATCTCTGCCATATCGTTCTGGGACATCTCGGGATTTTGCTCAAGCAGGGATAAAAGCTCCCTGTCTCTTTTATCAAGGTCAAGAAATTCTCGCATAATATCTGGATTATCTAAGTAATACAAATAATTTATCGATAAGTTAAAACTTAATTTACTTGTAATGGCTATATTTAAAGTAAAAACACTTATAAGTTATATATAGATATTGGCAAAGAAATTATAATTTATATAAAATATACTAAATAATTAAAAAGGAAAATAATAAAAAAATAAAAAATAAATTCAGTTTATAGATTTTATAATCCATTTTTCTAAAATTTATATCTTGCAGGAACCCGTGAAATAATTCTCTTTTCAGGAACCTTGTATGCCCACCTGCAGAAGCCGTTAATATACAATATGTTTTCGTTGACGCTCCTGTCTACAAACTGGACATCTCCTTCCTGCACTTCACCGGATTCAAGTTTGAATCTTACGATATCTCCAATAGCGTATTTCATATTTATCTCACTCCCACTGTATATAATAAAGCTCGGATTCCAAGCTTCACATAATGTAATTCAGTATATGCCTATAAAAACTTTCTGCTTTGTTTTTCGATCCTTTTCTTAACTTCGGGTTTGAAAAATCACCAGGAACCCGGAGGACATAGAGAAACACAACAGGTCATGACTCTCTGTGCCCACTGTAGTTGATTATCCTGAACAGGAGTTATTTTTCCTGAATAAATTAAAAATCTTTTTTTATCTCACTTCGCAGATAGATAATTTTTAAACTTTATTTAACCGATAGGTTAAAGTACTATATAGTTGAAGAAAGTACTCCCTATCAACCGTAGGAGACATATAGTCGACTACTACGGGAGGAATCTTATTGGAACATGAAAGTGTAGTAACCGCTGTAAAACAGGCCCTGGAAAAGGCGCCGCAGCGTAAATTTTCAGAAAGTATCGACCTGGCAATAAACCTCAAGAACCTTGATATGAACCAGCCGCAGAACAGGTTTGACGAGGAAATAATCCTGCCGCATGGCGTTGGCAAACCTATCAAGATCGCAGTATTTGCAAAAGGCGAAACTGCCCAGAGGGCAAAAGCTGCAGGTGCGGATTATGTTTTTGACCCCGAGGAAATAAACGTGCTCGGAGAAGACAAAGCAAGGGCAAAAACTCTTGCTGAAGAAGTTAATTTCTTTATCTCGGAATCAGCTTACATGCCTGTAATAGGAAAAACATTGGGGCAGGTACTAGGTCCCAGGGGAAAAATGCCCATACCTCTCACCCCGGATAAGGATGTTGTGCAGATAATCAACAAATCCAGGAACTCAATCAAGGTGAGATCCAAGGATAAGATGACATTTCATATCTCGATCGGGAGAAAGGAAATGGACCCTGTGAAGGTATCCGAGAACGTGGAGGCTGTGATAAACCGTATTGAGCATAAGTACGAACGCGGCCTGTATAACGTGAAATCTGTGTATGTCAAAACGACAATGGGGCCGGCAGTGAGGGTGATTTAAATGGCGGCAGAAATCGAACACCACAGCATCCATATACCGCAATGGAAAAAAGACGAAGTAGAGACTATAAAAAAGATGCTAACAACCTATTCTTCGACAGGCATTGTCGGAGTTCATGGCATTCCGTCAAGCCAGCTCCAGATAATGCGAAAAAACCTGCGCGGTATGGCAGATATAAAGATGTGCAGGAATTCTCTTATTTACCGGGCGTTCGACCAATCCGCAGATGATATCAAAAAGATGGAAAAATATGTGGATTCCCAGACCGCCCTGTTATTCACGAACGAGAATCCTTTCAAACTGTACAAGATACTGGAGAAAGGAAAAACCCAGGCGCCAATTAAACCGGGCGGGATCGCGCCAAAGGACATAATCGTCGAGAAAGGCCCGACCTCATTTCCGCCTGGACCCATAGTGGGCGAACTGCAGGGTGTTGGAATCCCGGCAGGTATCGAAGGTGGAAAAGTAGTTATCAGGGAGACAAAGACGGTTGCCAGAACAGGCGATGTTGTTGATGCAAAACTGGCGTCGATCCTTTCGCGCCTTGATATTCGTCCGGTCGAACTGGGACTTGAACTTCGTGCGGTATACGAAAAGGGCATGGTATATGAATCGAAGTATCTTTCAATCGATGAGACAAAATACCTGGGCGATCTGACTCTGGCAGTGCAGAGGGCATTTAACTTATCCATTAACTCGGCGTACCCTGCAAAAGCCACTATCAGCACGCTACTTACAAAGGCGGCGTCACAGTCAAGGAACCTTGCTATCAATGCAGAAATAATAATGCCTGATATCATCGACGTGTTGCTTGCAAAAGCGAATGCACAGATGTTATCACTTGCGAAAGTCGCATCTGCCAAGGATGCCAATGCATTGAGCGCCAAACTAAAAGAGAAGCTTGCTGCAGCGCCAAAGGAAGAAAAGAAGGCACAGGCAGCAGCGCCAAAGGAAGCCAAGGAAGAGAAGAAAAAGGAAGAGCCAAAAGAATCTGAAATTGCAGCGGGCTTGGGTTCGCTGTTCGGTTAAAGTTCATTAAAAGGTGATTAAAATGGAATATGTATATGCAGCGCTCTTATTACACAGCGCAGGAAAGAAAGTAACAGAAGAAGCGATCACTGCTGTTATCAAGGCAGCAGGTACAGAAGTTGACGCAGTGAGAGCCAAAGCTCGTGTTTCAGCTCTTGAGGGCGTCAATATTGAGGAAGCAATTTCAAAGGCAGCTTTTGCAGCACCAGCAGCGGCAGCACCGGCAGCAGCGCCGGCAGCGGCAGCAGAGGCTCCAAAGAAGGAAGAGAATCCAAAAGAGAAAGAAAAAGCTGAAGAAAGCGGAATGGAAGGACTCGGTGCCCTGTTCGGGTGAGTTCCAACATTCTTTTTTTCCTTTTTTATAATCTCACTTTATTTCTGCTCTTTTACGCCGACCTGTCCTCAGTCCTTACATATCAAAGATTCTCAGAAATGATAGCGGCCGAAATAGTTATCGTCTTTTAGCCATATATATTGTAATTAGGAGGCTGGCAGACAATACAACACACACCCTCGTCCCTCCTTTTTTATACTGCCAGCCTCATTCAAATAAGCCGGATTTAAGATTGGGCTAAGAGGAAACGATGCAGTGATTAGATATTTATTCAGGGGAGTACAAAATAGCGCCTATGTTTGACATCCGGAATGAAACCCCACGCCCCTTCGTATTCATAAATGCAGCCATGAGCGCTGACGGCAAAATAGCCACAAAAGAGCGAAGGCAGACCAGGATTTCAGGAAGCCTTGACTTTGGCCGTGTGGATGAGCTGAGGGCGGGCTCAGATGCGGTGATGGTAGGCATCGGCACCATGCTTTCAGATAATCCGAGCCTCACAGTAAAATCAAAAGAGCGAAAGGAAAAAAGGTGCGTCAATGGACTTCTGGAAAATCCTGCAAGGATAGTGGTGGACAGCCTTGCAAAAACACCAGTTGATGCCGATATCTTTAAAAAAGGCGCAGGCAAAAGAATAATAGCGGTGTCAGAAAGTGCGCCCGCGGAGAGGGTAAAGCTGCTTTCAAAGATCGCTGATGTAATTCCAGTCGGTGAAAAAAACGTAGACTTACGGAAACTCCTTGCATGGTTAAAAGCCAGCGGAATCAACCGCCTGATGGTGGAAGGAGGTGCGACTTTGAACTGGGGGCTGATTTCTGGCGGACTTGTGGATGAGATATATACTTTTGTCGGGAATATCATTATCGGCGGCAAGGATGCACCAACGCTTGTCGACGGGGAAGGATGCATAGGTGAGTTTTGCAGGCTGGAACTCGTATCTTGCGAGAGATTGGAAGAAGGAGTACTTATCAGGTGGAAGGTCTGGAAATGAATTTACACCCAAAGCATGCCGCTTAAATCATTTCAGTATTCCGGGTTGCTCCACCTGGGGCACAAACTTCGTCCCGTAATAAATCATGCCCGTATCACTTTCCTGGCCAAGCCTTCTGAAAACCGATTTTCCCTTCATGCCTATATGGATGTCGTTATGGTCGCATATCACCTGCGACGTGAGACGCGGACCTTCATCCAGTTTTATTATGGCAAGTATGTAGGGTGTCTGCTTCTCAAAATCCTTTGTGGAGCTGTGAACTATCGTGTATGTCAGCACCTCCCCGGTTCCTTTGAACTTGAACGGGACAGTTATACCGTTCCTCCTGCATTTGGGACACATGTTCCTGGGCGGATAATAATACTGCCCGCATTTTTCGCAGCGCGTTCCTATGAGATTATACAGGTTTTTAAGCCTGCGCCAGAACCTTGCAACTGACATTATTT
>CABMIA010000205.1 GCA_902386085.1 uncultured archaeon | reverse complement strand
CCTGGAGCGTGGACGAGAATATCTGCAGCCGGAGCATCGAAGGCGGAAGGCTTGAAGAGCCTGATTTTGTCCCGCCTGAAGAGATATTCGAGTGGACGGTGTCGCCGGAGAAGGCAGGGGAACCTGAGGAAATAATTATCGATTTTGAGCATGGCGTCCCTGTGTCGGTGAACGGTAAGGGCATGGACGGCGTAACACTTATCCGTACACTTAACAAGATCGGTGGAGCGCACGGCGTGGGGCGTACAGACATGATGGAGGACAGGGTTCTGGGATTAAAGGCAAGGGAGAACTACGAGCATCCCGCAGCTACGATAATTTTGACCGCGCATAAAGACATTGAAAGACTGGTGCTCACAAGGGATGAATTGAGGTTCAAGTCCCAGGTCGATGAGACATGGAGCGAGCTTGCTTATAAAGGTCTTGTGGATGAGCCGCTGTTCGAAGATCTTAATGCTTTTATTGACAGATCGCAGGAAAGAGTGACTGGAATCGTTAAGCTGAGGCTTAATAAAGGCAGCGCCAAAGTCATTGCAAGGAGTTCGCCTTACGCGCTGTATTCCGCTGAGTTTTCGTCATTTGACAGCAAGGCTATAGACCAGAAGGATGCGGAAGGATACTGCAAGTATCACGGGTTCCAGGCGAGGATGTATAAGAAACTTTCATAAGACAACAAATCCGTCCGTCATCTGACATCAGTTTTATATGATTTAGTGCCCATGAGTTCAATATGCCAACAGTGATGGAGCTTTACCAGCTTCTCCCGAAAACCAACTGCAAGAAATGCGGTGAATCAACATGCATGGCTTTTGCCGTGGCATTGCTTTCAAGAAAAAAAAAGGTACCGGAATGCACCCCGATTCTTGATGAGAGCTTCAAAAAGCAAAAAGAGAAACTCGAATCACTCCTTATTCCAACCGCAGGCGCCGAGGAGACCGGAATGATCGTCCATCCTGAACTTTGCACAGGATGCGGTAATTGCGTTGTTGCATGCCCCGTTGATGTCGCAAATGACCCCCACGGTGCAGGCACAGGATGCGCTCCCACGAACGATAAAGTGATTTTCAAAGTCATAGATGGAAAAGTCGTAGCATTCAATATCAAGGAGTGCCGCCGCTTCGGGAAGAACAAAGTGCTGTGCTATGCATGCATTGACCCGTGCCCTACAGGGGCTATCGAGTTCGTGTAGGTGATGAAAATGGTGACATGCACAGGATGCGCGCTGCTCTGCGAAGATATTGATGTGGTTTTTGAGAACGGCAGGATAAAAGAGACAAAAAACGCTTGCAGGCGGGGAGCAGCGAGAATTCGGGGATGCAGGAACAGGCTTACACCTTCCGTTAATAAAAAGGAGACCGATATCGACACTGCTATAAAGAAAGCTGCGTAGATCCTTAAAAATGCAAAATCCCCGATGCTTTTCGGATTGGACAATTCCACAAGCGAGGCGCAGGCTAAGGGTATTGCGCTTGCGAAAAAATTAAATGCCGCCATAGATGATACTTCCTCTTTCTGCCAGGGGCAACTTATCGAAAGAGCGCTCCTGAAAAAGTTCAGGACGTGCTATCTTGAAGATGTCAGGAACAATGCCGATGTACTCGTGTACTGGGGCTCCGATGCGCAGGATTCACAGCCCCGCCCCCTCTCGCGGTTCTCGGTTTTTCCCCGGGGCGAATCGCGCCAGCGCGGGTATGAGGAAGACCGGCTCGCAATAGCCATAGACGTGCGCGAATCCAATACTGCAAAGATATGCAAGGGGCACTTCTACAGGATACCCTTAAGGGGCGACAGGGAATTCATTCTCGCCCTGATGGAAGCGCTTTCCGGGAAAGTGCCAAAATACGATCCAAAAAGGATACTTGAGCTTGCAGGATTTTTGAAAAAAGCGCAGTTCGGCGTGATCTTTGCAGGTATCGGTCTTACATATTCGATAAAGGATGATATAGATGTCCTCGTTTCACTTGCTCAAATGCTTCCCAATTTCCATGTCATGCCAATGGTAGGGCAATACAATATGCGCGGGTTCAATGAGGCGCTGTTCAAAGAAACAGGTTTTGTGAACAGTGTGAAGTTCGATGGCAAACCTGTTCATGATAACAAATATTCCATTGTTGAGGCGCTAAAAGCTAAGAGCATAGACGCGCTGCTCGTCGTTGGCTCAGACCCGCTTTCAAGCCTTCCCCGGTCAGTAATATCACACCTTGCTTCGATACCTGTGATATGCATCGACCCATGCGTTACCCTGACCTCAAAAATTGCACAGGTCACTATTCCTGCCGCTTCATCCGGATTTGAATGCGGAGGAAGAGCGGTGAGGATGGACGGCAAGGTAATCGAAATTCCAAAGGTGGTTGAAAATCAGTATCTGAGCGATGAGGATATCCTGGACAGGATACTGGATGTGGTCTGATGGCAATGGATTTCGGCAAGTTCCTGAAAAACCCTGAATATGAAATAAGAATAACTACTTACCGCGATATTTTCCAGGTCGAGGCGTTTGAGAACGACAGATTCGGGGAAGAGTATAAAAAACTCTCTGCCGCTATTGTTTTAGGAAAGGACGACCTGAATAAAATGAGCCTCAAGCCGGGCGACAGGGTCAGGCTGGCTAACAGCTCTGGAAGTGTCGTGGTGGAGGTCAGGGAATCAAAACGGGATGAGCCTGGAGGACTTGCGTTCATGGTAAACAGCCCCTG
>CABMIA010000204.1 GCA_902386085.1 uncultured archaeon | reverse complement strand
GGAAAGATCCCGAAAGCAGGGGAAGGGAATGTAGTGCCGTATATCGATGCCACCGTGGCCGTGCCCCTAATTTTCGCCTATGCC
Source organism: uncultured archaeon (assembly GCA_902386085.1). Classification (GTDB taxonomy): domain Archaea; phylum Halobacteriota; class Methanosarcinia; order Methanosarcinales; family Methanoperedenaceae; genus Methanoperedens. The sequence goes on along the minus strand of CABMIA010000204.1, from coordinate 12,723 downwards.
CTTGAGAACTGTAAACCGAGGAAGCATAAAAGGCTGGCCACGAAACTGCCTGAAATAACACAGAAATTGATCGAAGCAGCAGTGGGAAAAATCAACAATGGGCGGTGAAAATATATGGTTTTCGATGCGAGAATGCTGGCTCTGGCAAACCTCATTATCAAGGTCCTGCTCATAATAGTGGTATCAGGCGCTGTATACCACGCAAAGAAGAAAAACCTTGGGATACACTGCACAATAGTGAGATCGGCTGTGCTTGTGCAGATAGCGGCGATCGCCGGCGTGATGCTTCCTTCGCTGCTCGGTTATATGAAAATTACAAACACAGGCCTGATTTACATAGAAATGCTGTCTCATCATACGATCGGACTTGCGGTCATCGCGTTATGGGTCTATATAAACCTCATATACCTGGGGATCGTGAACACGCGGATTAAGATTGTCACCCTCATGAGGCTGGCTCTTCTGCTATGGATACTGGGACTTCTTCTCGGCTTGCGCATGTATATGCAGATCTATCTTTGACCGGCTGATACACATAGATAAAGTAGAAATACAATGAACATTAATCACAATTATGTGGGAGTATGTCAAAAATTGTAATTATCTATGGCACTGGTTCGCATAATACCGAGAGAATGGCAGTTGCACTGGAGGAAGGCGTAAAGGCAGAAGGTATAGAAACCGTATTGAAAAATGTAAATGACGCTGAAAAATCCGAACTCAGTGACGCTGATGCAATAGCTATTGGTTCGCCAAATTATAACCATGCGATGATGCCGACCGTAAAAAGATTTTTGAATGGGCTCGGAGATCTTGACCTGAAAGGGAAAACCGGGCTTGCATTCGGATCTTATGGCTGGAGCTTCGAAGCCACGCAGGGAATTAATACGATTTTAACATCATATGGCGTGGAGATGATACAGGATTTATGCGTAAAGAGGATGCCGGGTGAAGAAGAGCTTGAGCTGTGCAGGAAAGTAGGGGCGCTTCTTGCATGTAAGATCAAAAAATGAGGAGGTGTTATGTGCAGCGTAGGTGACTCGTTTGGAATGGAAATCGAAGGCGGCACTGAAGTGCACTATTATGTGTGCAATCATTGCAGCAAGAAATTCAAAGGAATAGGAATTAATATGACCTGCCCGAAATGCCATTCGAAAGATGTAAAATGCATTGAATAATCGGTGAGAGTATGAAGGTGACACTGATCCATGCAGACTGGTGTTCGATCTGCCAGGCAACGAAGAAGCTGTGGAATGAAATCAGGAAAGAATATCCATTTGAGTATGAAGAGGTAAATCTGGTATCACCTGCAGGCATGGAATATGTGAAAAAATACGCCATCCACTCGGTGCCAGCCACCGTAATCGGCGACCGGATTGCATTTTTTGGTTTGCCTGACAGGGAAAAGGCGATCGAAGCTGTGAGAAGTTAATCGATGCTTTTATTTACTTTTGCCCTAATTAATAAGATGGTGGAAGCATGGCATCGGAACCAGAATTTGTAAAAATCATAAACGAACCCCTAAAAACAAAAAACCCGTTAGTTATAGCGGGTTTTCCGGGCATAGGTCTTGTGGGCAACATAACCTGCCAGCACATTATAGAAGAGCTTGAAATGAAATACATCGGCTCGATCGATTCCAGGTATTTTCCGCCGCTTGCAGTACTTTTTAATGGGATTATCACGATGCCGGTGCGCATTTATGAATCCCCGAAAAACAATATTGTTGTGGTAATTTCCGATATACCTATACATCCCACGGCTTCATATGATATCAGTAAAGCGATGGTGGACTGGATGCAGTCCATCAAGTCGAAAACAATTCTTTCTATTGCAGGGATAGCGACCACGACCGGTGAGCGGCGGGTCTTCGGAGGGGCGACGGGTGTCGAGATGCTGGAAAAGATAAAAGATAAAACTGAAATTTTCCAGGTTGGTACCATTTCGGGCATTTCAGGAAGCATAATGACAGAATGTTTCCTTCGCAACCTTCCAGCCGTAAGCCTGCTGGGCGAAACCCCTGGCCCCAATCCCGATCCGAGGGCGGCAGTTGAGGTTACAAATGTTATAAATAAGATCTTTAATTTATCCATAAATACTGAAAAATTACTGAGTCAGGCTGAACAGATAGAGCTTGAACTTTCAAAGCTAGCAGAACAGGTAAAAACCACTGAGACTCCATCACTTCCAAAGAAAGAATTCCCGATGTACGGGTGATGCTATGAAATATATCGTGCTGAGCGGGATTTCGCCTCAGGTCTTAAGAGACCTTGAACATAATAAGATAAAAACCATCGAGATAAGAAGCCCCCACAATTTCCTCTCGGCTATCGAGACCGAGGTAGGCGATGTGATCTTCCTGACTTCGACAAGCCTACCTGATGTGAGACCTGGGACGGGCGGGGTTATTGCGAAAATTCGCGAAAAGCAGATAGTAATGCACAGGGTAGTGCAGAGAACGGAAGACTTTTATGAAGAGGCTGAAGTCCAGATGGCTCGTCTTCAGTTAGAGCTGAAAGGACATGCGAGGGTGCGCCGTGCCGAATGCTGTGAAATAGGGGAAGCCACTGTGGTCGATGCTGATGAAGTGCAGTTCTTTGAAGGAAGATGATGTCAGTAGACGTGCGTTGAATCCGCTTCCGCTATGAGCTGAGTAACCTCATCTACGAAATCATCCATATATTTATCCAGTTGTTCCTTCCGCCGCTCATTTGTCTCTTTATCGGCGGGATATTTATCAATAAGTTCCGAGAATTCCTGGTAGATCTCCATTGTCTTATCCATCATTGCTTCCTTACTCTCTCCCATTTCGGCCATGTGGACAATGTAGCGCCGAAGGCGGATGCACCCCCTGTTTCTCCCGAAGCTTTTATCGAAATAAAGCGGGATCCTCCATAAACCGCGCTCCACCACGCCGCTTTTGGTGGAAGGGAAGAGCTTTATGATCTCGGGGTCGATGTTTTCTGGAGGCATTGTTATCGATTAAAATTAGTCCTCCAATAATCGTAAACCATCGAAATGCTGCGGGAAAATTTCACATGAAAGAGATTTATCGTTTACTAACTTTTTCAGTATCTCATTTTGAACGGGAACCTCAAAAGAAGAATTCCAGGTTTCTTTAGAGTCTTGCCGGTTCGGATTGGATATTTTGGAAAGTTTTGCTCCAGCTTTGACGAGGTGATCCTCGATTTTATGAGCGTTAGTTTTGACATCCGGTAAGCCACTTATGATTAAAATAAAATCAAATCTCTTGTTTATGAATTCGCACTGATAATGTTTAAACTGATCGCTGCTTGTATTTTTCTTAATCATAATATGTTGATTTTTTAACCCGGATTCTATCAGTTGAAATATCTCTTCTAATTCTTGATCTTCCTGATCCATCACCAATGCTAATTTATTAATTTTAAGCTTTGAAATATATGTTGGAAATTCGCTCAATGTGGCATTTCTATGTTTTTTACCTTCTGGTTTAGTTATTCCTACTATTTTTTTGCTATTAAGGTGATGACAGACAATGGGTATAGTATAATCATCTACATCACCATCACCCAATACGATAATAGAATCTATTTCCCCTCTTGCTTTAGTGTCAACAATTTTATATGCAAAATCTCTTGATATTTTCTTAGATAATTTACTTATCATTTTGGTTTCAAAATCCGGTGATAGAGGCTTTAGCTTCATATTATCATCGTATCGGCGAGTCTAATATCCACACCAGCAGATTGAAGATTGTTAACTTCTTCTATGGACATTATTTTCTTTTTCAGCAGACCATCCTCAAGCGACGTTAAGCAGATTTTGGCATCCTTGTTGAATTCAGCAAGTATTTTTACAGCCTCTAAACTATGAGTTGAAACCACAACCTGAACACCGTCTTCAACAAGTTCGGAGAACCATTCTCCAATTCTAACAAGCATACGTGGATTAAGGTGCGCTTCAATATCATCCCAGAGCAGAATTTTAGGCTTTTTAAGCTCATAGAGCATTCTTGAAACAATGTATATCTGCGCTCCCGATCCGAGGTCGCCGAGCCTGATCCGGCTGCCATCTTCCAGAAATCCAAATATAGAAAGATTGCCGCCTAGGAATGGCTCTATAGTAATATTTACAAAATTTTCATTTACCATCTGAGAAATATCTTGGGCAACTTCCTTAGCTATGCCCAAATTAAATATGTTCGCCCAATTGTTATTCATATACAAGTAAGCGAATTCTTTAAACTCAGACGATATTAAGAGAGATTCGGGAGTCAGTAATTTTCCTTGATAGTCTGGTAATTCTTCACCTCTTGCATCAGAGAGATAAAGCCAACCGAAATAATCAATATCACCTGGTGGCGCGGGAATGCGTGAGCCTTTAAAAGAAGGTATATTGGAAGTCGCATATATTGTACGTCCAGACTTCACGAACTTTAGATAGTTCCCATCATCCCATTCTATTGTTGCTTCTTTTGCAATATACTTGTAAAATAAGAAAATATAACCCTGGCTATTGAGAGTTTTATGCATTTCATGAACAAGCGATGCCGCAGTTAGTTCAGTTGAAGTTTTTTGTGCGACGTCGGCAGAAGTGGTTGAAAGATTTGGCGTTGGAATCATATACGGGACTAAGCGAAATGGATTCGGCATAAGAAACAACGCTTCAAGTATCGTGGTTTTAGCTGAATTATTCGAACCGACAAGTATCGTCAAATCCCCCAATTCGATTTCACCTTGCTTAACTCCGCGAAAATTCTCCAGCTTCAGTCTCTTTACCATTCTATCATCCTGTTTACCCAGTATGAACTTATTATAAACCCAATTATCTTTAAATCTTTAAAAAGATATCCATTAACTGGAAATCGCTAAAACTCTTCCGACACATCAAGCTCGTGCTCGAAGCGCCAGGGAATGCACTTAGGTCTTCTCCTGTCCCTCTCCCTAATCTTATCCTGGAGAGCCTTATATGCCCGATGGTACTCGGCATCGCATTCCGGATTACGTTTTGCTTCCTCCTTCAGCTCATCCACAATATCCTGCAGTTGTCTTATTGACATGTACTTATAGCGTTCAACGTCCGGATTAATAACAACACCTTAATCAAGAGTATGAACGAGGATTAATGAATACCTTTGCCTGATTTGGCTCACTTCTAAAATCATGATTAAGCTTAGATAGTAATATCAATAATTACACAATATCGATGCAGAAGTAGAAATTTGAAACCAAACAATTCTTTTTCTTTAATTAAAAACCGCATGAAACAAGAGCCCAATATCCTCCCGATGTCCTTGCAAGAAGCAAAAGAACGTGGCATCAAACAATTCGATATAATACTCGTAACCGGAGATGCCTACATCGACCACCCCTCATTCGGCATTGCAATAATCGGAAGGGTGCTCTGGGATGCAGGCTTTAGCGTTGGCATAATTGCCCAGCTCGACTGGAAAAGCGGTGAAGATTTCAAAAAACTCGGAAAACCCAGATTATTCTTTGGAGTCACTTCAGGAAATGTGGATTCCATGGTGAACAATTACACCCCTAACCTGAAGATACGCAGCGATGATGTTTATTCCCCCTCAGGAAAAGGCGGGCTTCGGCCCAACCGCGCAGCGATAGTGTATTCTGATAAACTTCATTCGATCTTCCCAGATACCCCGGTCGTGCTCGGGGGCATAGAGGCAAGCCTGAGGAGGTTTGCACATTACGATTACTGGTCAGACTCGGTGCGGCAATCAATTCTTGCAGATGCGCCGGCAGATATGATCGTTTTCGGTATGGGGGAAAGGCAGGTTGTGGAAATCGCCTCACGTCTATCAAAAGGCGAGGACATAAAAGAGATAACTGACATCGCAGGCACTGTCATTAAAATGGAATTGAGCAAATGGCGCTCGATCGGGCATGAGGGTTATGTTGAGATACCCGGCTTTGCTGAAGTTTCGAAAGATAAGGGACTTTATGCCAAAGCCTTTGCTTTGCATTACCGGGAGCAGGACCCGGTCAGAGGAAGGACGGTTGTGCAGCCGCACCCGAAAACAGTGATCATCCAGAATAAGCCTGCCATGCCTTTAAGTACAGCGGAACTTGACCATGTTTACGAGCTTCCTTACACAAGAAACGCCCATCCCGGATATAAAAAACCCATTCCTGCGCTTGCTCCTGTAAAATTCTCGATTACAAGCCACCGCGGGTGTTTTGCCTCATGTTCTTTCTGCGCCCTGACGCACCACCAGGGCAGGATCATACAAAGCCGTAGTATTGAATCTATTGTACGCGAAGCAAAAAGGATGACACAGATGGCGGATTTCAAAGGAGTCGTGGCCGATGTCGGCGGACCAACTGCCAATATGTATTCGCTGCACTGCGGGCTATGGGATACTAGGGGAGCATGCGCCGATAAAATATGCACCCACCCGCTTTGTAAGAGTCTTGAAACAAGCCATTTAAAACAGGTGGAACTCCTGCGCCGCCTGCGTGAGATACCAGGCGTCAAAAAAGTATTCATAGGTTCAGGGATACGCTTCGATCTTGTGCTTGCCGATTCGTCTGAATATCTTTCGGAGCTTTGCGCGCACCATGTCAGCGGTCATCTTAAGGTCGCGCCTGAGCATATAACGCAACGGGTGACCGATATCATGCACAAGCCTTCAAAGGATTCGTTTGAAGATTTTAAGAAGAAATTCGAGGCCATGAATAAAGAACATGGTAAGAAGCAATACATTTTACCTTATTTCATGTCGGGCCATCCGGGATGCACACTGAAGGATATGATAGAACTTGCAGAGTATATACGCGATAATAATCTCTATACGGAGCAGGTGCAGGATTTCACCCCTACGCCAATGACGGCTTCAACGTGCATGTATTATACCGGGATAAATCCTTTCACTATGAAAGAAGTGTACGTTGCGAAAGGAAGGGAGAAGCGGATACAGCGCGCACTGATGCAGTATAAGGATGGGAGGAACTATGGGCTGGTGTATGAAGGGTTAAAGGCTGCGGGTAGGGAGGATTTGATTGGCGGGGGATGGAAATGCCTTATAAAGAGAACGTAAACTGAACACCAATGGTATATCACGGTGGCAAAAGCTAACGTTTACGCAATAGTTCAAGATCTACCAAAACTGATTATCGGTGGGTAAGATTTAAGTTATAGTATCGATATTTATGATTATTATACTCATTTAATAACTGAAAGAAATAAAAATTTAGTTATTCAATCTTAGGTAATTATAAGAATTAGAAGGTAATTAAAGAAAGTATAACAAATAAGGAACAAAAGAGGGTGCCAGTGAGTCCTAATATAGAATTGAAGAGAGGAGTTTTAATAGCTATGGAAGGGATTGATGGTGCTGGCAAAACTACACAGACAAAAAAATTACAGGAAATTCTTATAAGAGAAGGTTTTGATGTGGTTTGTTTTAAAGAACCTACTTCAGGAAAGTGGGGAATGAAAATTCGTGATATTGCATTAAATGGTAGAAGCAATGTAACAGCGGAACAAGAATTGAATTATTTCATATTAGATAGAGAGGAAGATGTTAGAGAAAACATCGAACCCGCTTTAAAATCAAATAAAATCGTAATAATGGACAGATATTATTATTCCAACATTGCCTATCAAGGAGCACTGGGTATTGACCCTAAAGAAATTCAAAGAATAAATGAGAATCGTTGTTTTCCAAAGCCTGATGTTGTTATAATTTTAGATGTTGCGCCCAATATCGGAATTTCCAGAATTAAAAGGTTTAGAAAAGAAAAATTGAATAACTTTGAGCAAGAAAAATATTTATCGCGCGTCAGAGAACTTTTCCAAGGAATGGAACATGAAGAAAATGTACAGATAATTGATGGCTCGCGCCTTTTACATGAAGTGAAAGATCAAATATCAAATATTGCTCATGATGTGATTCAACCCTTAATATCAGAGAAAGAGCCGTCAATAATAAACGAGTTAAAATTGGTAATCTGAGCATATATATAGCATCCGAAAAAAGGGTTAATTTCGTTTATAGATTGAATTTTGCTAAGGAAACTTTATCCATTTCCCGAAATAATTTGCTATGGGATGATTTATCGAGGTAAATGGACATCCATACCACAACCCGCACGAACTCATCGACATAATCGACCGTGTACGCGCAACAGTAAACGAAAGCGGCATAAATGATGGCATGTGCGTTATCTCCACGCGCCACATCACAAGAAGCATAAGAATCAATGAGAACGAGCGAGGATTAAGAAACGATATCCTGGACCTGCCTGGAGTTGAACTTCGGGAAAGATGTACATAAAGTGTTGAAGTGAGAAGTGAAATGAAGAAAAAAATACCCAAAACTATAAAAACAATTTTAACTGATGTGAAAAAGAGCCTTAAGAATATATATGGCGATAAGTTAAAAGATATTATATTATATGGTTCTTATGCCCGTGGAGACTTTACCGAAGGTTCTGATATAGATCTCATAATTCTTTTAAAAGATATAAAAGAACCTGCGGCGGAGCGGAAAAAATATTTTGATGCGATATGGGAGCTAGACCTGAAATACGATGCTGTAATATCTATAATGCCATTGAAAGAGGACGAATACAGAACACGAAAATTACCACTCATCCTGAATGCAAAGAGAGAAGGATTTTCTATATGAGTGATGCGGAAATTACAGAACTTATTAAAAAAGCTAAAGAGAGTCTTGGAGCCGCGAAGCAGTTATTACAAAGTGGATATTCTGATTTTTCTGCCAGCCGTTCATATTATTCAATGTTTTATGCGGCTCAGGCATTGTTATTGACAAAGAATCTTGCTTTTTCCAAGCATTCAGGGGTTATCTCGGCTTTTGGTAAGGAATTCATTAAAAACGGTTTGCTTCCTGCTACTTTGCACCATTTCATCTCAGAAGCTTTTGATATAAGACAGGTAGGAGATTATGGTCATGTAGGGTCGGTAAGTGAAGAAACAGCCTTGATATTAATCGACCAGGCAAAGGAATTTATTGAAACTATTGAAAAATATTTGGAAAAAGTAAAGTGAAAAGGAGAATCATCATGGACATCCATACCACAACCCGCACAGAACTCATCGACATAACCGACCGCGTACGCGCAATAGTAAAGGAAAGCAATATAAAAAACGGCATCTGCGTCATCTCCACGCGCCACACAACAAGCAGCATAATAATCAATGAGAACGAGCGCGGGTTAAGAAACGATATTCTGGAGATGATGGAGGAACTTGTTCCTGAAAATAAGAGCTACGCCCACAACCAGATAGACAACAACGCGCATGCGCACCTGCGGGCAGTCCTCCTGGGCTCAGGCGCAACAATCCCGGTCGAAGACGGGCACCTCGTTCTCGGCACGTGGCAGAGCATATTCTTTGTCGAACTTGACGGACCGAGAAACCGAAGCGTTAATGTAAAAATAATAGAGAGTTAACCCGGAATAGATTAACCCGGTTTATCTGAGTTAGAAAGTATCCAGCTCTCCCCTGGCTATCAGCTCAGTGATCTTCGTGATGTCGGCGAGCCATTTATCGATAATGGCTTCTGATTCTGATTTGATCACTTTCATGTTTGCGCCGTCTTCGGGTATCACCTGCGCGCTTGCGATAAGGGGCTGGTCTATGGGCTTGCCTATCTGCGAGAGGATGCGGATATATACGTCCTCGATACCGGAAACATTCGTTGCTATATCTTTCGCTATCTGGTTAGACAGCAGGTTGTATAGCTTGCCAACATGGTTTATCGGGTTCTTGCCGCTTGTGGCTTCCATGCTCATCGGCCTGTTCGGGGTAATAAGACCGTTGCACCTGTTCCCTCGTCCCACCGAACCGTCGTCTCCCATTTCTGCCGAAGTGCCCGTGACGGTCAAATAGACTGATCCGGCTTCCTCATCATCCCCTGTGTTAACAAAAACCTCAACGTTGCGGTCGGTATATTCCATCGCAAGGTCACAGATTTTATTTCGCATCTCCTCTTTTATGGAAAAATAGTGCGACTGGTCGTCTATGTATTTTCCGATCATCGCGCAGGCGACGGTGAGAGTTATGCTATCATTCTTTCTCATACCCATCACCTTGATATCTGTTCCGATGGCTGGCAGATCTTTCTTGAAGTTCAATACCATCTGCCGCTCCGTATTGTACACGATTTGCTCAACCTCTGAAAACGGGGCGTGCCCGACACCGAAAGAGGTATCATTTGACATTGGCGCCCTCCCCCGCTTGAAAACGCTTTGCAGGTCTGTTGACCCTACACCCAACTTGCAATCGATAATGACGTCATTCTCGGGATCAATATCAGGAAGAGTATCTTTCAGGTATTGCTTGGCATCCTTTACCGCTGTGGTATCGGTGGGGATTTTCATATCCTTGAATTCTTTTGTCTCTCTGCCAACAAGAAGCACATATATAGGTGAGATCAGTTCTCCGCCCTGGTATTGAGGACATGACCTGCCTGCCACGACTTCGACCTGGTCGGTGTTATGGTGAAGGACTGTTCCGCATTTCCTGATATATTCATTACACAGAGCCCTGCTTACCGCTTCAGCAAAGCCGTCCGCCATGCTGTCAGGGTGACCGACCCCTTTTCTTTCTACTATTTCTATCTCCTGTTTTTCGATCGGAGTTTGTGTGATTTTTTCAACGCGAATGTTTCTTGCCATCTGATTACCTCTAGTGGGTTCTCTTTAATGATGCTATTTTATATATAATACCTTTCGGTCGAATTGATATCTCCAGCTTATACGCAAACCCGGAGTCACTTAATCAAATCTTCCGTTCCACGCATGGCGGAGACAATAATTGCGGGCACTGTGATAACCGAAGATAAAATAAATGCACCTGTTATGCCGCCGGTGAAAGCCTCCTGTACAGCTACAGGCATACTGGCTCCGCCTACAACGAACATGTCCATCATTTCGGTAATAGAAACTGTTCCCATGATCAGCGGAAAAGCTATTCCCATGCTCAGCACCATGCCGGCGCTGTTAAAAAACGCCCTCATGGATGAAGCCACGCCGCGCCGCTGCGGGGAGACCTCAGACATTAAAGCACTGGGGTTAGGGGGCTGTAAAAGCCCTGAACCGAAGCTGTTGATGAACATCCATACAGCAAGTATCCAGTAAGGCGTATTGTAATGCATCGTTGCAAGACCTAGGAGACCCACGAGGGATATGACCAGTCCAACCGTGCTGATGCTCCTTGAACCATATTTATCAGAAAGCACCCCGCCTATCGGGCCTGTTATCGCAAGACCGATAGCAAGGGGTGTGATAAGTATGCTTGCCATTAGCGGGTCATAACCTCTCGGTCCCTGGAAGAAAAGGATGAGGAGGATCATTACAGCCCCCCTTGCGATGGAATTAAGGAGGGCGCTTAGCTGCCCGTACGAGAATATTTTTATTTTGAACAGGTTCAGGTCCATCAGCGGATAGGTTGTCTGCTTTTCAACACGCAGGAATGCGGCGAAAGTAATAATCGCGACAACCAGTGACAGAAGCATGGGAAGCGATGTCAGGCCGAGAACAAACCCCGCAGTGAGATATATCATGGACGTGATGAAGGCAATGGTAAATAAGACCATTCCCTTAATATCGAATTTTTCTCCTTTCGGCAGCTCTGCAACATCTTTTAATTTTAGATGCGCCCACACTGTGGTAACTATGCCGATGGGAACATTAATAAAGAAATTCAGCCGCCAGTCTATCAATGTTAGAAAGCCTCCCAGTATCGGGCCAACAACAAACGCAGCAGCCATTATCATGCTCAGGATACCCATTGCTTTTCCAAGCTCATTTCGTTTGAAGGCATCGGTTACTATTATGGTGCCGTTGGATACCAGCATCGAACCGCCAACAGCCTGCAATACCCTGAAAGCGATAAGCTGGTTCACGTTAGCGGCAAAACCGCAAAGCAGCGAACCGAATGTGAACACTGCAAGCCCCTAAAAGTACAGCTTCTTACGCCCGTAGATATCCGCAAGCCTTCCCCAGGCGGGTGCCAGTATTGTGAGGAGAAGGGTATAACTTATCAGCACCCACATTATCCCGAAGAGGTCTGTATTCAGTTTCACCATCATAGTGGGAAGGGCGATTATCAGTGTGCTGGCATTCAGGATTCCAACGAGCATTCCAAGAGAGGTCACGGAAAGGGCAGTCCATTTATAGCCTTCGGGAGTGTTATTATCAATGTCAGATATCATACTAATTCTCATAAAAGATGAAGGGGTGTTAGATAATTCTCATATACTTAAAATTATGTGCGAAAAAATCGCATCAAAAAGGAAGTGCAGCCAGGACGACACAACTTGCGAGCCATGCCCGGAGAATGCCGCCATCCGATGCCGGGCTGCAACGGCTTTGCACCTAAAGTCACTTTTTTTGGCTACTTCCCATGAAAGTTTATTACAGATAGTAATATTTTCATTCTTGCGTGCCTGTGCCTTATGGCTCATGAGAGTTTTAGGTGCAACTACGTAAATAGCGTTTGAGTTGTCTTAACCAGAGTATGTAAATAGTATTCGTAAATTATCTCCTCAACATCTTGCGTACCATCCGCATCTGTTCAACACCGTTTACTTCTTCCTCTCTAATCCTGCATCCTGTAAGAGAAGAAAAGTGTCTTCAAGCGACCTGTATTGGTCTGTTTCTTCAAGTTGGTCTGTTAAGTCTAAGGGACTTCCTTTGATGTGTTAACCTTTGGGACTTTGGAATGAATGCTCAGACAGTATATTTTTTATTT
>CABMIA010000203.1 GCA_902386085.1 uncultured archaeon | reverse complement strand
GCGTAAGATCATTGACTTCACTCGTTCACCGGCATACTCCGCAAGATATACCGCGCTCAGGATGGACAGGGGTATCGCGAAGACCATGGCAAGCGCAGTTACATAAACCGTTCCAAGGATGAACGGGTAGAAGCCGAATTCCCCCCGGGAAGGCAGCCAGGTGATTCCAAACAGAAGATCGCCAAGCGATTTTGCTTCAAGGATGGGTTTTGATCGCAGGTAAAGGGCCAGGGCTACAATAAATACAAGGACGCTTGAGAAAATAGCGGCAGCCAGCATAAGCCTGCCTGCAAAAGCGTCCTTCAGTTTTCTGATATTCATTTTCATTCAAGCTTTCTCAATTCACCATCAAGCGTTTCCTTCGACAACTGTATGTAGCCGACTTCGTCCACATATTGCTGTCCTTCCGTGAGAACCCACCCGATGAATTCGGCAGTCAATCCTGTGGGCTTTCCTCTGGTCACAAATAATTCGACTCTTGCCGGCGGACTCGGGAACACTCCTTTTTTGATTGATGCAACTGTTTTATCCTTCGTGATTATATCCTCATCAGGGTCGACAACACCATTTTCATTCACATCAAATGGTATTACCTGGATCCCGGATACAGGCAGCCCGGTCTTCATATCAAATGCATAGTTGTAATTGTTATACCCTATGCCCATGGGGTCTCTCTGCACCGCAGCAAGCAGTCCGGGATCACCAAAAACGCCAGTGCCTTTGAGACTCTCCTGTTTTCCGCCAAGGTACTTTGCCCATATATCAGATGCGCCTGATGAATCGCTTCTCGTATATACATGTATTTCCTGTTTTATTTCAGGTCTCCCTACAACATCGCCCCATGTATTCACAGTCCCGTTAAGATACAGAGCCGCAAAGGTATTTCTTTTGACACCTTTGCTATGGAGATCGTTAAGCACCGGGTTCTTTGCATTGACTGTGGCTACAACCGCATCCTTGGTTACGCCGATCGGATATGCGCCTTTCTGGATCTCCGAGGGATCAACATCCCTTGAGATCATGCCTATATCGGCAAGACCTCCCAGTGTGTCTGTCATTCCCTTTCCAGCGCCTCCTGCCGAGATCTCAACTTTAACCCTGGGGTGCAGCTTCTGGAACTCTTCGCCCCAGCGCACTGCCATGGGATAAAGGGCAAATGCGCCCGATAGGGTTATAGTGCCCTCAAGTTCCGGAGAGCTGGCAGCGGGTTGCGAGGCTGTGGCAGCAGGGGTCAAACCGCCTGCGGGGGTTGAAGTAACGGCTGCGGAAGGCGTCGTCTGTGCTTCGGTCCTGGGATTACCGACGCATCCTGATATTAAGGCCCCGATTAATATCGTAATCAAGATAATCGTAATAACTTTTCCTTTCATTAAATCTACCTCGAATTGTTTAAAAAGTCCTTTGCTTTCCTGTATTCATTTTTAATTCACCTGCTTATGGCAGGCAGAAATGGATGGATGTATATAAATATGCAGAGAAACAGGCGATAATTGCTAAAGTGATTACAAAAACCGAATAATTGCGGCAAATTTTGGCGGGTAAATTAAGTAAAGTGTTAGCTAAATTCTGTTATTGAAACCTTCACTGAGTTTTTGGGTATTGTTTTTACTCCTTTGGCAACCTCTAAAATATTGATTTTCCAGTCATCCGGGCTACCTTTATTTCCTCCGATAATTGGATATAAACAATCTACTATCGATTTTATTCTTCCAGTTGCTATATCTCCTAGATTTATTGTAGAACTACTGAACTCTATTTTTACATAAAACGAAGATATGTGTTTTAACTCTGAATAATTTTCTTCAATCCATGAAATAAATTCAGCATCTGTGGCGCTTTTGGGTAAATTACCCGCATAAGTTTTAGAATATATTACATCATTACAGCTAATTGGAGAAACGGATTCCAATGAATTGTATATTTTAAAGCAACATCCTTGTTTTAAATCTTTTAGTTTAGTCGCTCTAAACCACTTTAAATTAGGTCTTTTTCCTCCAAACCAACCTTTCTTGTTTATCAATACCGAAAAAATCGGTTCGCACAAATTATCAATATCAAAATACATGCCATTGACTTTCATAGATTCAAGATGAAAATCCAAAACAATCCCCTTTTCGATACCATTTCTATCATTATCAGGAATTTGCTGTTCTAAATTTAGTTTCCATGGCTTTTCTCTGGCATTCGAAAATGAAGATTGCTCTCCTTTGACCCAAAAATCAATTGGTTCTTTTTAACTTTTTAAAAGTCCTTTCGTTTCTAAAGAAGGGGATGGTTTAATAGGGGGATTGGAATATATTAAACTGAGACTTGGCTTACAGGTTCCACAAAGCTTCCAGTTTGATACTCTGTTTGTGCTCAACCATTCTATTGCTTCAATTTCATCTTCAAAAAACAACTTGTGGACATTTGTGTTACATTTAAGAATCCAACTACACGATGCATTATGAAGAATATTATATTCTCTGCCACTTGGTGCCCTTCCTGAAAAATCATTAAAAATAAATCCTCGTCCAAGTTTATGGATTTCTAAAAGTTTTGAATCGTAGTTAATATCTTGCATTAAATTTCACAAATGTTTGTATAGACTTTTATACCTAAATATATTACTAAAATATTAAAAATAATTTTCTAAACTTTAAGTATTACAATTTTTCATATTTCATGCTTTGGGCAAATTCCAATATGAAGAGATTATCGAAATCTATATTAGCAATCTTCTGTACACATAAATAACATTTCATTTAAGGTGTATAATGAATACAGTGAGAATCAAAATTACCCTTCCCTTCGAAATCGCAGAGATGCTGAAGAATGTGAAGAATAAATCCGCATTTATAGCTGAAGCGGTCAGGGAACAGGTCGAGAGAGAAAAAAAAGCCAATCTTATAAAAGAATTGAGCGAAGGATATAAAGAGAGGAAAAAGGAGGAGAAAGAACTTTCTCTTGATTGGGATACGACATCTGGAGATGGAATTGATTTATTTTTCTACAGCTCAATCAAGACAAGCTCGAACTTGATGCCCATGCAGGATTGACAAAATCCTAGGAATTCCTTTGCATTGACCGACATTTCATCATAGAGTGATTTCGATATATAAAAAATAATATGAACTTTTCCGGGATTGCCTGCAATCCTCTTTTTTATCTCACCGTGAAGTTCCTCAAAAAGGCTTACGAGCGTCTTGAAGTTTATCCTTTTCAGGATACGGATGCGTCCCACTCCTGCATCATCTACCCAGATCCGGTAATTGGCGGTTTTCCGAACAAAAATATCCCTATCATTCATAATATTCCTGAGTTATTCTTACCTGATTCGATATGCCATCTGACTTCTTCACCATCCCATTCGCTATGGAAGGCAAAAATGATCCCTTCTTTGACTGAACGTATTTTGGTCACCGCCCTTCCTATAATAATAGATGATATATATCCCTGAATATACAGGCAGGTTTTGTCACAATTTGAACAAAACCATAAAGGTCAAAAAATAGGCATAAAAATGATAAAAGAAGATGTTTTTAATCTTTCTCCCTTAGCACAAAGTATGCTGCACCACTAATGCCTAATATTGCATAAAAGCCCCAGAATCCAAGCAGCTTTTGTATTGTACTTTCTGTTGTTCCTGCTTTCACAGATGTGGCTGCTGCCTGTATCGATGCAGACGCTGGAATTGCAGCTATGGTCTGTGTTGTATCTGGCTCAATGGTAGCGGTTGCTGTGGCACCTGCCGCTTTTAATTCCACCTTAGGTTTTTCCTGAATTGTTTGTTCGAAAATCGGATAAAACCGGAGAGCATCATCCTTGTCTGCTATTTTAAACTTCATATCGCCATATAAAGGTTGAACAGCATTTTGACTTAGATCTATTTGCTTGTCTTTATTATAAAGGAGCAGGTAATTTTCATTTGCCTCCTTTACCTCAAATATCCCGAACTTATCTCCAACGCTGACTTCAAGCACATTCCGGGAGATCAGCCAGGTATATCTGAGCTGGACTTGTGAAGCCATGCCTTCTGCACCTGTAAATATACTCTCAACATATGTCACGAATACCGGGACATCGGATTCCCCATCCAGGCTTTTTTCAACATATGTATAAACCTCATCTTCTGTTAAGTGCTTATCATCCAGTTTATTTCCGTCCCTGGTTAAAGTCAGATGCGCCTGTCTTGGAGATACATGTGTATCCAGTGCTTCTACCGTAAGGTTGTAACCTTCCCCGAGGTTCCAGGCTTCACCGAGCTTTATTGTCTTTTTTTCCCTTTTATCCTGAGAATATATCAATTTAGCTAATTTGTTGGCTTTACCATTCACAGCCACATACTGATCGCCGAACCAGCCAAGCTGCGCATATTTGCCGCCCGTGCTGCCCTTTGTAAATCCTCTTGAACTGTTGTAACTCAGGCCATACTCCACTGTATACCCTTTTTGTGTGAACACACTATAGTTCAGGTCTACGCGTGAGGTGTTATAGAACAGATTATCTTTCAAAATAGCCCTGCTGCTGGCTTTTAAACTTGAGGCAGGTTGAGTAATGGTGAGAGTTTCACCTGATTTCCCGTTGTTGAGGGCGTACCAGAAACCAGGGAATTTCTGGGCATCCCACTGTAATGTCGTATTAAAGATTTTTGATTTTTCATCAAAAGCCCGGCCGCGAATCTCGTATTTCCCTGGTTTAGTTTTTTCGAGAATCGGATAAAACCGAAGGGCAGTGTCACTATCTGCTATTTTGAACTTCAGATCGCCATATAACGGTGAAACACTATTCTGTGTAAGATTTATTTGCTTATCTTTGTTATAGAGGCTCAGGTAATTCTCATTTGCCTCCTTTACCTCAAATATTCCAAATGTATCCCCGACTTTGACTTCAAACACATTCTGGGATATTAGCCAGGTATATCTGAGCTGGACCATTGCGGACATACCCTCGCCACCCGTGAAAATACTTTCCACATAAGTGACAAATACCGGCACACTGGATTCGCCGTTCACGTTTTTCGAAACGTATGTATAAATATCTCCTTCGTTGACTACTTTGTTATCAAGAGCTTTGCCATCCCTGTTAAGTGAAATCCATGCCTGTCTTGGAGCTGCTCTTGTATCAAGGGATTCAATTGTAAGGTTGTAACCTTCTCCGAGATCCCAAACTGTGCCGAGCTTCAATGTCTGTTTTTCTTCTTTTTTCTGCTCCTTAATCAATTTTGCAAGTTTGTTTGATTTGCCGTTCACAGCAACGTACCGGTCACCGAACCAGCCGAGCTGTGCATATTTGCCCCCTGCTTCGGTTTTTGTAAAGGTGTTCGTACTGCTATTATAATTAAGACCGTTTTCAACCTTCAATCCTTTTTCGGTGAACACCGTATAATTCTGGTCAGTGCGTGAGGTATTATAATATAGATTATTCATCTGGATAGTCCTGCTGCTGGCTTTTAAGCTTGAAGCAGGTTGAATGATCCTGAGAGTTTCACCTGACTTACCTCCATTAAAGTTATAATAGAAGCCCGTAAAGTTCTGGGCATCCTATAAAAGTGTTTTGTTGTACACTTTCGATCCCTCGTCGAAAACCACGCCGTGAATCTCAACTTTGGTTACATTTGCTGCGGTTGCAGGCATTGCCAGTACGAATGAAAGCGCAAGTATTGTCATTATTTTAATTATTTTTTTCTCCATGCGCCAGACATTTTCCCGAACCTATATAATATTGGAGAAATCAGCAACTGTTGCCATCATCATTCCAAAAACCGAATATTTAAGGCAAATTAATCCACCTTTATTCCAATGAGCAAAGGTTGGATGCAAAATCATCCCATTTACAATGCTTAAATAACCAGAAAGGAGTAAGGGCATGTGCGATCACATCACGGCATACTGTACAACAGGGATGGGAATGAGCGCTCCCATCTCTACACCTCCTGATATCTATTTTTACAAGAAAGACAGGATAGAGGAATTCCTGAAAATCCCCTTCCATGATACCTACTCAGCTAATTCAACGTAATCAATTGCGTGTTTTAAAACCACTACGGGCTTATGAGATACAGTAATAACCAATTCATATGTTGAGACCGACTCCAACCTGCCTTTAAGCCTAGTTCCACTTCTAATTGAAATATTTACATCTTTACCCAAAAAACCATTTAGCATCTCTTTTATGCTCTTCAATTCAGATGTTTGTCCAATTTTATCTAATTTCATATGCTCCTCTTTTTTTAACTAAGAAGGATGCCAACCACATCAACTTATCTATTTCAATAGCGGGATAAGTTCATCCATCTTTTTCTTGGTGTAGAACAGAGGCAATGGACATACTCTGCCTCTGGCATCTAACTTGTTATCTGATAAAAATACCGAATTTCCAATCCTCTACTCCACGAACGGCTTTCCCGACTTCAAAATCACGTCAGCGACCTCGGGCCTCATCGAATCCGCAGGCGGTCTCTTTCCTGCTTCGATCATCTGCCTCATCTTAGTGCCTGAAAAATCTATCCTGTCGTTGTGCGGGCATACCTTGTCGTTCGTAATCCCGCCGCATTTGTTGCAGTGGAAAAATGACATGAAGAACATTGGCTCGATGCCGATATCAGGGAATTCCTTGAATATCTCCTGCGCCGCATAGGGGTGATAATAGCTTCCGACACCCGCATGGTCGCGCCCGATTATGAAATGCGTGCACCCGTAGTTCTTCCGGACGATCGCGTGGAATATCGCCTCGCGCGGGCCTGCGTAGCGCATCTCGGTCTGGAAGATGCCAAGAACAACCCTGTCCTTGGGATAATAATTATCGATAAGCACCTCGTAACTCTCAAGTATAACATCATCCCTGAAATCACCTTTCTTTTTCTTGCCGATGACAGGGTTTATGAAAAGCCCGTCCACCATGGTAAGCGCGGATTTTTGCAGGTATTCATGACCAAGGTGTGCAACGTTGCGCGTCTGGAACCCGACTACTTTTTCCCATCCTTTTTCCTTGAACAGGTTCCTTGTCTCTGCCGGTTTCAGCGCATATTTAAAATAAGGTGTTTCCGACTCGTTTATCAGGCTTATTTTCCCGCCAAGCAGCGTGTCTTTCATGGAATATGTCTTTGCAACCCCCGGATGGGCGGCGTCATTCGTCCCGAACACCTGCTCTGCATATGCCCTTTTATCGTAGCTGAACACTTCTTCGACCGCCATCACTGCAGCGAGATGGTCATTGCTCTTCAGGAGAATGTTATCCCCTTCTTTTATGTCGCTGTTATCGGTATCAAGCACGATCGGGAGCGTCCAGGGAAGACCGTTCGAGAGGCGCTTGTTGTAGAGGACGCTCTCATACTCCTCGCGGCAGTTGAATCCCTCAAGCGGGCTGAACAGTCCTGAAGCGATGTTCTCCACATCTTTCATCAGGTCAACGCTGATGGGAACACTCTGGTATTCAGAAGCCTGTTCGATGATCTTTTTTCGTTTCTGTTCGGTTAATGTCCTGTTGATTAACTTTCCGCCGTGAGGTTTTATTTGTGTCATGGTAATCCCGGATTTTGGGCTTAAATGCGGTTTCTGTTTAATAATTGTTTGCGAAGGGGCAAAGAGATGGCAAATATAAGAAAAAAATCTTGAAATCTAGCTACAACCATTGGCTTTAGGAAAATTATTATCTTGGCGGCGATGCAATAGGTTTGGAAATAATGAATAAAGAGCTTAAAGAAAAAATTATTAAATCTTTAAAAAAATTCGAAGAAACCCTCACTATAATTCAAAGAGGGCTTGATTTTCTTATATTCCAGCTGATACTGTTCCCTCTGCTTTTCATCCCAAGATTCATTCTTGAATGGGCAGTTGAAAGCGCTTCACTAACATTGCAAATTATTATTATCACCATCTTTTTTTGCCTTATGGTTTTTTTAATCTGGGTAATTGCCACGACTAATAATCGAGCTAAGTTTATTGAGAGGATACAAAAGAGTGGAATTTGGGCAGTTGTATATCCTGTCTGGGTTCTCTTTATATCTATCTATTGGTTTACATCCTTGTTTTACTTGCTCTACGAAAATGGTCTTGTGGATATAAAACCAATTGATCAGGGATATGGAGTTACTTTTTCCAAATTGCAGGATTTCTTCTTATGGCATTTCCTGGAGGCTATACCAGTATTCAATGTCCCCGATACACTCTTATTCAAAAATCCATATATTTATATCGATCACCTTTCGGGCTGGCTCTTACTTGCCTTCAAGGTGGTAGTTATTGCACCGATTATTGCGACAATTTTAATAGCAATCGAATCGAGGAAACAACCTGATACCTTGGATTTTAAAACTATGCAATTAACAGGCGACTATTATTCAGCACCTGACGGATCAGAGATTCGAAAATTCATGGATATGAACAGAGGTGGATTGGCTCACTGTACATTACCGCCAGAGGGTATCTCAATACCTGTCGCACATAAGACAGTTGAAGAGATTTGGTTTTTTATCCAGGGGAATGGACAGGTGTGGCGGAAACAGGGAGATAGGGAAGAGGTTGTTGATGTCGATCCAGGTACATGTTTGACCATTCCAACAGGCACTCATTTTCAATTCCGTAACACTGGGTCAGAGTCTTTAAGTTTTATCATCGCAACCATGCCCCCATGGCCTGGAAAGCAGGAAGCAGTGAAGGTGCAAAAAGGGTACTGGGAACTAAGGAGATAAATCATTATAAGATTCGTTACCAAAAGATGTTATTGATCGTCATATCCCGATCGATTTAGACTGATAATCCAAAATGGCGACAAATGATGTGAATGAAACCTTCGATTTCAGGTTCCAAAATGGTCTCTCAGATTTATTTTTTTCTTGGATCTGTACATAAATTATGTCAATCCGCATACGACCGAAAAATATAATGATAAGGTAATTATGATGCTGAAGGACGTTTCTATACTTTATCTATAATGTAGAGTACGGATATTATTTCGTTCGGCTTCTTTAGAGCCGATGGTCAAGTTGACAGACAAAAACATAAAATGGATAATTCGCCATACAGAGATACAAAAAGATGAAACTACGGAGAGTATTTC
>CABMIA010000202.1 GCA_902386085.1 uncultured archaeon | reverse complement strand
ATCAACAATACCAGCGCCGTTATTCCAACAACGATTCTGAGGGCACGCCCTCTATGATTACTTAATACCATTTTTTCCTCCCATTCTTGAATTTGCCAGCCAACTCGGTAGCATGGTCACGAATATTCAAATTCAACAATGTTTATTAGTATATAAGACCTTGGAGTAATATATTCTAATATTTATATTTTAATATAAATTATAATTACTCTCATGAGCATCTCCGCCCTTTAGTATAACTGTGCTTATCGAACGGCAGGTAGTGTCCTAATTTACGTGGCCTGACTTAAACATCAATAATTCTTTCCATGTCCAAATATGATTAGTAATTTCTTCAGCCATACATGGTGTTCTGATAATATTCTTAAGATCACCTATATTTTTAATTGTCAATGCCGAGTGAGGTTTTATGAGATTTGAATAACACTGAAAGACATCAAGATGATTGTCCAACATGTTTTTACATTTGGAAAAACATAATGTTTTTCGAACTAATCTTGAAATATCCAACCTCATTGTGAGATTATTTCGCTCTATATACACCGTATCAATATCCTCTGGGTATAAACTGCCAAATATAATTTTTTTGGTTTTTCCAACAACTCTCCCATTTTCACGTTCTTTGATGATTTGACCGTAGTTGAGTGTATTTTTATCAAAACTTTTCAATAGAGCTTCTATATATTGATCATTACCGTCACTATAGAAAGTTGCCTTATTATCTTCTGTAGGTTTCTTCCCGCATTTCTTTATTTTTTTCATAAATGCATCAGCTGTATCCTGTACACGTTTCCCCGTACTATGAGCTAAATGGAGTTTTGTTTCGGCTTTGATCCCGATGTATATCCAACAGTCGCCTTGTTGATCTGCTCCAACATCTCCTTCGTTAGTTTCTTTTTGTTTTTTTTAACAAAGGACCACATCTCATCAACCTCTACTTGAGATAATCCAATGTTGGTTATCAGAAAATCTGTAACTTCTCTCGCATGTTTTGCAAGGTCTTCTATAACATCTGAAATTGTATCTCTATGAATGTCCATTATGCGTTCAATTGCTCTGATACCATTTTTTTCAACCAGGAGCTTGCATATCAATATGATCTGGTCATCAGTTAGATGTCTGTTATAGAATACAGTATCCTTTGTTTCTGGAAATCTTACTCCACAAGTTTTACATTTGTACATTTGATTTCCTTTTTCATTAAAACCCTTTTTAATTATTTTACCCGTATTCTTTTTTCTATAGTCTGGGCAATTTTCATTCAAACATACTTGATTATCTAATTCTGATTTCCTCATCAATTAAGCATATTATTTTATAGATATATAAAAGCCACGTTTTTTAGGACACTACCGAACGGCAATGGGCAGGTGAACAATCAGGAATGCCATAAGATCATTTGTCTATTTCATTTATTTCCTTATTGTTACATTCAGGACATTTATACTGCCATTATAAATTTTATTATTACTGAATGCAAATGTTAGGCATATTCGACTGATATCCTTATAGGTCCTGTCGTCAGGAACTTCAAAGAATAATTCCATTCCAGCCGAAGACCTCATCACGTCGGTTATTTCTACCTGCTGCCCAAAGAGGTTATCCGTCTTATTAGACAATGTGAAATATGCAATATTTGGATTGTTTGAATCCCCTTTAAAATTCTGATCAGATCTAACCGCTCCAATGATTTCTGCTTTCGCTAAATTATAAGTTCCATCCGGCTTTCGTTCTAATTCCGGAAAGCGGCGTGTGCGTGTCATGTCTAAGCATAACTGCGCATAATTGCTGTCACCTAATTCAGGATGTGAACTTATATCAAGTGCCATAATTCCATCTTTATATTCTTCCCCGACAGATGCCGGTCCTTCCGCTTTCCATCCGAGAGATAGAGGAATTCCCATTATAATAGGTCCTGTAACTGGCGTGGGGGTCGGAATTGGCGTAGGCACAGATGGACCTCCGCCATGCAAATAAACTGTGGCGTAAAGTCCGGCTATTGCAGTCATTACAGCAGCGATTCCCATTAGGATACCTGGCATTGTGGTCCAGAAGGACTTTTTGTCATCATCTTCACCCATGTTCCTCCCTATTTTTCAGGATATTTCAGGATATTTTCTATTTGCGTATTGATTATGCCTTTCAATATACTTTTCTATAAAACCAAATTATGATATCCCATCCTCCGTCTGATGGTATTGCAAATGTACATATTTATCATACCCTTGTCCCTGCGTCCTTCACCATCTTTCCAGCTCTCTGGAACAGTTTTATCATTAAATTAATCAGCCATCGCCGCTCTTAAGTACAACTGCGTCTAATATTAAATGGGGAAATGAGCTTCTTAATCAGGTTTGCACGGCAGTGGATCGCAGGTGAGACCTTAGAAGACGCCATCGAAAGAGCAGGAAGAGAGAACAAAGCAGGTATGGGTGCCATCATTAATTTCCTCGGCGAACATGTGAGGGAGGAGGTGGAAGCAGAAATGAACCTTAAGGAGAACCTCAGTATCCTTGAAAGCATTGAGAGATCAAAAGTCAATGCTTCCCTTTCCATAAAACTCACGCAGCTCGGGCTTATGATAGAAAAGGATCTCTGCTCATCGAATGTGGAAAAGATTGTAAGTAGCGCCGCGTCAAAGAAGCTCTTTGTCTGGATAGACATGGAGAACTCGCCTTATACCGGGGATACAATAGACATTTACCTCGATATTTTTAAAAAATACAGGAACGCGGGCATTGCCATACAATCGAACCTGAAAAGAAGCGAGAGCGACGTGAAGAGAATAGCCTTGGCAGGAGGCATCATCCGACTTGTCAAGGGCGCTTACAGCGAGAAAAGTGACGTAGCGTACACAAGCCGGAGCGAGATTACGATCAACTTCTCAAAGCTTATGGGCTACCTGTTCTACAAAAGCCCGTATTTCGCTGCTGCAACCCATGACGAGTTTCTGATAAACGAGGCGATAGAAGCAAATAATGTCCATAAAAAGAGGCTTGAATTCCAGATGCTCATGGGAGTAAGGGAAGAACTTAAAAGCAGGCTTGTAAAGCAGGGTTTCTCGGTTGTGGATTACATTCCCTACGGGAAGAGCTGGTTCCCTTACACCACCCGCAGGATAAGGGAAAGAAAGAGAAACCTGCTGCTGATACTGCGGTCAATATTTGATCTTTAGAGATTTTTGGGAAAGCTGTTAAAAGTGTTGAATGAAAAATTGGAGCCTCAGAGACTGAAATCATAAATCATAAATACTATAACCAATTATAATTCACTATGGCAACTTCAATACAGATAAGCCATGAATTAAAAAAAGAGCTGTAACTATTCAGATACCACTTTTTTCTATTAAGCGGTTAACATTTGACATACATTCAAAAATAGCATTTTTAGAATTTTTTTTTCGAAAAATCAATATACTATGACATTATTACAAGATTATTAAGT
>CABMIA010000201.1 GCA_902386085.1 uncultured archaeon | reverse complement strand
TGAAGATCAGATTTAAACTTGCTGAAGGCCATGGAGAAGTCAGCTATATGCTTGCGCCGAGAGTTGAATCCGAATAGGCATGGATGTTTTCTGGTTCGCTAATTTCCCATTCGTTAACGGCGCTTTAAAATATGTAGAATCCCTGGATTTCAAACTTGATGAACTTTTTTCCGAAAGAGCTTTCGAACAGGTGAGGGAGCGGGGAAAACAGCGGGTCCTGGAAGCCATCGGGGATGGCATCATCAAACACGAGTATTCCGACAGGACAGGCGCGGAAAAAGAACTGCTATCGTATCCTGTTGCACGGATACTTGTTTCCTGCATCAATGATACTTATCTCATAAGGCGATATGCTCTTGTCGAGGCAAAATCTTCAAACGAGCTTATAAAAAAACTATCTGATAATGATATTAAAGAGATTGCAGATGATTTCAAGATCGCAGCTAAAATTGTCGGGGATGAGTATGGACTGCATTTTAGCGACTATATCCGCTATGCAAGCGCAATCCATGAACCTAAATGGAAGCTGATAAATAAAAAAATGGATAAAGGTTGGGTTCATATTAAAAGGGAAGACTTCTCGCGCATTATCGAGGAGGCTATAAGGAAAAGGATTGAATCAAGCCTGCCGCTGGACGTTCCGCCACAGATTTGCACCGCTCTTGAAGGTTATCTCACGGAAATACGCGATAGTTTAAGTGCCCGCAAATCCGAATTCAGCATCGAAGAATTCAAAGAAATAATGCCCGATTGTTTTCCCCCATGCATGGTCCGCGCCCTCTCAAATGCGCAGGCCGGGGTTAACCTCCCGCATTCGATGCGGTTTGCCCTCACATCCTTTCTCCTGAATATCGGAATGAATACCGAGGGGCTGATCGAATTGTTCAAGGTCTCGCCTGATTTCGATGAGGAGCGCACGCGGTATCAGGTAATGCATATCCACGGTGCCACAGGCACGGTTTATAAATCGCCGTCATGCGCCACTATGATAACATACGGGAATTGTTTTGGTAAAGAGCGGCTGTGCGATCGGATTTCACATCCTCTGAGTTATTACAGGAGAAAAGCATGGATGCTGAAAAAGGGGAAAGATCAGACAATTTCAAAATAAAGAGGTTTTTGAGGGTAAACTATATATATTATAATGATGATAATGATAAAATAACGAGAGGGTAGGTACGACTTTTTTAACTAACCCCCACTCCCACTCCCCTACCCACTCGTTAACTATAATATTAAATAACTTTTAGCAAACTTTAATTATCAAGGCATGATAGCGTATTCTCGTGAAGATAGATGGATCTTATGGCGAAGGCGGTGGCCAGATATTAAGAACTGCGGTGGCGCTTTCCTCTGTCACGGGAAAACCGGTTGAGATAGAAAATATCCGGAAGATGAGACCAAAGCCCGGTCTTGCGCCCCAGCATGTAAAAGCCGTGGAAAGTGCGGCAGCTATCTGCGAAGCGGAAGTCCGGGGCTGTTCGCTACATTCAACTCGCCTCAGTTTCAGGCCCGGAAAAATCAAAGGGGGAACATACAAGATCGACATCGGCACTGCAGGCAGCATAACTCTTCTTCTCCAGTGCCTTATGCCTGCGGCCCTGCACGCGCCCGATGCCATGAAATTAAAGATTACGGGCGGGACGGATGTTTCATGGTCGCCGTCCATTGACTATTTCAGGTTCGTAACACTTGGCGCGCTTTCCAGGATAGGATACAACTGCGATCTTAGACTTATACAAAGGGGATATTATCCACGGGGAGGCGGCTGCGTCGAAGCCACTATCAAGCCCTCTGCGCTTAAAAAAGCATTTTTTGACAAGAATTCATGCAATGCAGTGGAGGGAATTTCCCATTCCTCGAACCTGCCTGCGCATATTGCAGAGCGGCAGGCCGCATCGGCGGAAGAATTACTTCACCGGGGAGGGTACGAGACACGGATTTCGCGCGAAATAAAATATTGCCCGTCAACCGGAAGCGGCATCACCCTCTGGTGCGGCGCACTTGGCGGTAGCACGCTTGGGAAAAGGGGTTTAAGGGCTGAAAAAGTAGGCAGCGATGCGGCAGAAGCGATACTCAACGAGTTAGGGTCAGGCGCAGGCGTTGATATCTTTCTTGCAGACCAGTTGATACCTTACATGGCGCTGGCCGGGACGGGTTCTTTTACTACACGACTGATAACCCCTCACACTAAGACCAATATCTGGGTAACAGAACAGTTCCTGGATGTTAAATTCAAGATCGAAATACCGGAAACCGGATTATACAGGGTGTCTCTGTAGTTATCCTTTTTTGGCAAGACACAAAACCCATTCAGACAGGGCAACACAGTGTTCGGGTACACATTCAAGCATGCAGCCCGTGCAGGGATCGAAAATGTCGTCCACCATCAGCAATATGAAATTCCTGGTAGTTTCTTTTTTTGGCTCGAGGTAGCTGATGCGGTATGTCCTTGTACCTTTATTTGATTCCTGTTCCCGAACTATTTTTCCTTCCTTTTCCAGCTTGTCAATGATCCTCGAGCATTTACGGCGATCAATTTCAGCCTTTTTCCAGAGTTCATTCTGTAAAATTCCCTTTTTTCTGGATTTTATCAGGTTCAGGACGGTTTCTTCGATTTCCATTCTATTCCCCTATGGGGCATAATAGGATTATATTATTGCCCCTCAGAACCACCGAGCCCAGTGAGCGCGATTTTACTCCATCAGCAACCTCGAATGTGTCCACAAGGTGCAGGTTCAGGTTATCGTCAGCGCTCTCAAGCTTACCCTCAAGAGTATGTTTATCTCCTTTCATCTCGACCTGTACGCGTTTACCTATTAATGTTTGAACTTTTTTATTTGGAAACAAGAAAATTACCTCCCTCTCTTTTATTTCCTTTAGTACTTCAATTTTTGCATGGATTTTCAATCACATCGCAAATATCTGCCGGTTTATCAAGCACAGTTATCCCTTCAAGTTCCCGCAGTATATCTACGTTCCGTGTGTCCACATCACGGACTTTGAGCCTGGCAAGACCCCCTCTTATCGCGCCGAAACTGCAAAGCTTCACACACAGCCCGCATCCGGTGCATTTTAAGAGATCTATCTGGTCTGTGATCGCATGTTCAGGGCATTCACCGGCCGGGGGGCAGAGTTCGCATCTCATGCATATTTCACGGTCGATAAAAAAAGGCATTTTCGATTCAATGTCCCCTGAAATATCCACGGGAACAATGAAAACCGGCACTTTCCCTTTCACTGCCTGTGCCACGGCATTGGTCACAAGAGTATCAGCTATCCCATAAGCTAACTTTGCGGTCGTATTTGATGTGGCAGGAGACACGATCAGGGCATCGTATTTTTGCAGCAGGAACCTTCCCGTTTTGGGAAAGCTCGAACCCTGGTCATGTTCGAAAAATATCTCTTCAAGGTAACCGCCCCCGGAAATACCGGAAAGCTCATTCTGCAGTCCGTACATCGCGATCACCTCTTCACCCGCGCGCGATATAAATGTGGTGACCGTTAAATCTGTTATTTTCTTAAGCTTTTTAAAAACTTCAAAACTTTCCTTCAGGAAATGTCCTGCGCCCGTGATGCACCATGCGATTCTCATGTATAATGCCTGCTAAGCTATAATTTTCGCGAGTATTGCACCACCGATCAAATAAACAACCATGTTACTTACGGTCCAATTCAGGAGAAGTAATACAGGCACTGAGAAAAGAAGGTATATTGTAAGAGTGAATGGGACTCCTGAAATCAGGAAGAGCAGAACGCCATAATAAATCCCTTTTACAATGCCTTTGCCCGGAATTGACTGCTTCACGAAGGAATAAGCACCTGCAAATATAATGCCTGTTACTAAATTGATGGTAATTGAAGCAAGGAAATACTCACTTCCCGGAGGCCCGTTTGAAGGCATCATAAGTTTGCTCCATAGACCGAAATATTCAGGATTCGTGTAGTAACTCATCGTAAAAATAGCACTCACTGTATTTATTACCTGGGCGATAACCAAGAAAAGCACACCAGAAACCATAATCTGCTTAAAATATTTTATGCTCATAAAATCTCATGATCCCATAATATCCGACAATTAAATCTGTTTTTTAGTTTATAGATGATGTCCTTTTCAATATAAAAGTTAGTCCATGCCTGATGGCCCGACCGCCCTGGAACAAAACCGAAAAATTTATTAGTGGAAAAAGTAACTTCATGCTGGAATTCTTTGAGGAACCAAAAAATAGAATTTTTTTGGATAGGATAGGAATTCAGGTTCCTCAAATACTACAAGGTGTTGAGTACTTAAAGGGATTTTCCAAGATTATACCCAAATTAGACCCAAATTCTAATAAACAATAATGTAAAATTAAGATTCATTATGGATATCGAATTAACCGCACCCGTTGATTGCCTGTGTGATTTTACCTATGATTTCTACTGGCAGCATAATGGAAGCAGGCTTAACCCTTCAGGCATTATTCCCCACCAGCGAGGCACTTCATATACATATTCCGACCTTGTAGAGCATTTAAAATCAAGAGAGGATGTGCATATCAAAGGTGGGGCCGGACGGCGGCTTGGCAGCAGCCTCGGAGTTGATCTCACGTTTTTTGGGGGAAGCGGAAATTCTTTGAAAGTGGGTTCGATCATCGTGGATGGCGATGTGGATACAAGAATGGGAATAAGCATGATATCGGGCGTGATTTACGTAGGGGGTAATGCCAAGCAACCTCTTGGTAATGTTATTGAGGTTGAATCCGACAGGGCAGGCTACCACAAATACCGCTCCATTACGGAAATGCTGACGAGTGAGCCGGGAGAGGCATTAATTTCACCAAATACCTTAAAGGAAGACACCCTGGCCATAAAGGACGGCTTACCCAGGGATACCATTGCAGCCAGGCTTGATTCCGATAAGTCGGTCGTCGTGGACGGGAATGCCGGTATGAGCACAGGTATCCTGATGAAGCAGGGATTCGTGCATGTGCAAGGAGATGCAGGGTTGAATACAGGCGTTCTATTGAGAGGCGGCAAGCTTATTGTCAATAATACTGGAGAATTCGCAGGGGCATATATGAAAGGCGGAATTCTTATAATCGGAGGAAAAGCAGGAGGCTATGTGGGTGCCAACATGAAGGGAGGGGTGATATTCTTCAAGGGAAAGGCGATGCCCAAAGCCACTTTTCCGGATGAGAGCGATACAAAAATGCTGGTCAGACTTCTGGAAATAAGCCATGTAGAGGCAATGATGTTTAAGAAATATGTTCCGATATAAGGTTATTTCAATGCAGAATTGTCAACATTGATTCTTTCCTCAAATGCCATCATTTTTTGGTTTAATACGTGCCCCGTTTTCACCGCCGCATGTAAAAGGCTCTATCTCCACCAGCGACCCTTCTTTGAGGTTTAACTTTTCACATATCTCCAGAGGTATGGTAATTACCAGGCCTTCACCGGATTTGCGAAGTTTTACTACTTCACCCATATTATCACCTTTTGCTTAGATGCTACAGGATACAATAAAGACCTAAATTAATTTTTCTTTCGCCCCAGTGCATATACTATTGAAAATGCTATTATCACCAAAACTTTCCCAAATCCCCCGACCTTCTCTGTCATGCCTGCAGCCGGCGTCGTAGTACTGGTCAGGGTTGCAGTACTGGTCTGTACAGGACTGGTTGTTTCTACGATCTCAGGGGTCGCTGCAGGCATCGTTACACTTTTTATTCCCGTTATCACGAACGGAGAGAAGCTATCGGTTTTTGCCTCATAATAGGTGTATGTGCTGTCGTTGGTTTTTTCTCCGGTTTCCAATATAATCCATTTACTACCATCCCATCTGTCCATCGTTATATCCCTGTTTTCCAGGCTGTTATTGTCAAGCCATGAGTTCTCAACTTTGAATTTTATTGTGGCCTCTTTTATATTCTTAGGCACAGCAAAACCCGATGTTCCCACCAGTATGTTGATATTTTTGTACACAAGTCCTGGCGGTGGACTGTTTGTCAGGGACGATTGGGTGCTTAGAATCTCAGTCTTGACAGCTATATCGCCTGCGTTAGTATTGCTGGTAATTATTATCTCGTTAATGGGATTTCCTTGCTGCCTGAATACGTATGATGCAGGAACATTTTTGGAGATATATTTTTCATAACGCTCCACGGATTCTATATTCTTGAACTCCTCTCCAGATATATCACCACCACTTCCGCCTCCACCTTCCGAATATGTAGCTGCCGGGGTGGGAGTTGGTTCTGCACCGCTAACCGTAACAGTCCCACTGTAACTGGCAGCACCTATGGTTTCAGGATAGTCCTGATAAATATTCCTGTTCGTTATAATTGCTGCGTATAAACGATAATCTCCGGATGCATTGGCCGGTACCTGGACATTGGCCTCGTAAACACCAGTTGCTATCGCCTGGGCATTGCTGTTAAAATGCGTCCTGGTTAAATCCTGCACAAACTCTACTTTGATATTATTACTGCCAACGCTTACAGGATTTCCATTTTTAAAAACATTGACTGAAACCTTGATGGTACCCTTTGGACTTACCTGGGCAGTGTTCGTGGTTACTGCCATATCATAATCAGAGACAACCACGGGTTTAGCAATAAAATATTTATTATTATCCCGATCCTGGACTACAAGGGCATAAATACCAGGTCCCATTTTATAGCCTCCATTACCGTCGTCGCAAACATCGCTGCAGTTCGGATCAAATCTATCCGCAGGTATTTTTGTAGAGATAGAACCTGATGTGGCATAAAAACTTTTAAACCACGGCGTGATCTTGTCAACTGTAAAAAGAACAAGCCTCATATTACTGACACCTCCGGTTACCGTTACGCCAATGTCTTCTCCTATTTTATAATCACCAATGTCAGCAATCCTGAATGAAAATGTGCTTCCCTCATAGGTAACTGTGAAATCACGGTCAGGGACGTCAAGCGATTTATCAAATGTTATTGATGCAGCAACTGCTCCGGCTGCAAGGGAAATAAATATTAGGGAGGCTATAATCAATGCTTTACTCACGATTCTTATTTCTCTATTACCAGGGTTTTTCATGTATCCACCTGCCTGAATTATAATCCTGCGAAATATACTAAAACCACGGCTATCGCAGTTGACTTGGAAATCTCACCATTGAAATATGCTACCACTGCCTGCACAGCCTCGCTTCTCTGGATATGGTTATCTCTGTTGGCATCGAATGCAGCAACATCCGCGGATAAGATGTTTACAGCCATCACAGTCACGTTTGCATTTCCGCTGAAAGGGCCGCTTGCAGCCGTTATTGTCGTTATGCCTGGCGCTTCTGCTGTGAACATGCCTGTTCCTGTAATGTTTCCCACACTTGTATTGCTGCTTCTCCATGTCACGGTCGCATTAATCGGATCATTGAATTGGTCAAGCGCTGCTGCATGAAATGTCCTGTTACTGCCAACTACTAATGCAGCATCCAAAGGCGAAACTACTATACCAGTCATTTCCTGGGGCGGCATTGGGGTTGGAGTGGGCGTTGGTGTGGGAATAAGTGTGGGCATGGGAGTTGGAGTGGATGTTGGTGTGGGGGTAAGTGTAGGCATAAGGGTCTGAACT
>CABMIA010000200.1 GCA_902386085.1 uncultured archaeon | reverse complement strand
TCTTATGCGAGGTCATGGGAGGCATGCTGAAATACTGTGTATATTCATCTCCCGACCCCCCGCTGGCAATGAGGTATCCGGGATAGCTCAGTTCATCGAGTTTATTGTTGGGTGATATCGAGGCTGAAAAAGGATACCTCATGAAGAGATACATCTTTACATTATCAAGAGATCCATCATTATTGTTTTGTACTGTGAATTCTATTCCTATGTTCCTGTCCCCGGGTGTGAGGTGGGGAACAGAGAGTACATAGGTGACGTTGAAAGGAATAGATTCTGACTGCGCATTAACTGAGGGTAGAAACAGGACTAATAGAAGAGGTATAAGAATTAGTTTCATATATTGCCGCCGCATTTTAGTATTTTAGATTAGAACTTACTATGATTTAAAGATAATCGTGCAACGGGCATTAGTTTTGAGACGATTTTTCTTCCAGGGCCTGTTTTACAATTTCCGCTGCCCTGGGTGCTACTTCTGCTTCGAGCTTTTCAAATTCCTTTTCGCCGAGTTCTTCTTTAAGGTTTTTGAGGTCTGATTCGGTCTTTTTAAGCATCGGGTCTTTTATCCGAGTGCGTATTTCTTTGGCAAGCAGGTAGCACGCCAGAGCTTCTTTATATTTTTTTTGATTTTTGAAAATATATCCCAGATTGTTGAGCCATACCCCTTCGTTGTGCTTGTCTCCGATTTCCTGAGCTATGGCAAGTGCTTTCTGATAATACTCTATTGCTTTTTCAACCTGCCCAAGGTTGTTGTAAGCTATGCCGAGATTTCCAAGGTCAGCACCTTCATTGTACTTGTCTCCAATTTCCTTAGCTATGACAAGTGCTTTCTGACAATATTCTATTGCTTTTTCAACCCGTCGAAGATTTCTGTAGGCATTGCCGAGTTTTCCAAGCCATATCCCTTCACTGTGCCTGTCTCCGTTTTCATGAGCTATGGCAAGCGCTTTCTTGTAATAATCTATTGCTTTTTCAACCTGTCCAAGATCACTATAAGCACTGCCTAGGTTTCCAAGCCCCGCGCCCTCACCACGCTTGTCTCCAATTTCCTGAAATAATGCAAGTGCTTTCTTATCATATTCTATTGCTTTTTCAATCTGACCAAGATTTCTGTAGGCAGTTCCAAGGTTTCCAAGCCTTGCTCCTTCATCGTGCCTGTCTCCAATATCTTGGGCGATTTTCAGAGCCTTTTCACCACATTCAATTGATTTTTTAAACGAACCGATTTGATAATATAAAATTCCAAGCGAACCAAGCAGATATCCACTTATTTCATCTTCCCCAGAAAGCTCAGACAGCAGCTTCTCTTTCAGTTCTATGCTGCGCTTGATTTCGTCCACTGATTTATACTCAGTCTCTAAAGCAAAATCAACAAGCGTAGGTCTGTACTCTTCTGCCAGCGGCACTTCCATGAACTCAACCACTCGATTCCTGAAAGCAAAGAAATCCGGCGCCTCGGTACTGATGCGTGCGAGTTCTTCTTCCCTTACCCAGAATACAACCTTTACTTTATGTTCAGCAAGGTCTTCACGCTTAAAATTCAAATATTGTAGAGAGTCAGGGAATCCTTTCTCAACATTATGCACAAAAAAAACAATATTGCTCGAATTTATTGATGAGAAATACGCTGGCAGGTCTTTGTGTTCTCCCGCATCGACATTTAATATCTCAAGTCCCTTTTCCTTCAATGATTTTTCAAGAGCTTTCTCAACATCAACGCGAGAAAATTCACTCAGATACAGTGCAAATAGAATGGAAGGTTTGTTATATTCGTATGCGCGGGTTAAATAACCCCCGAGTCGCGAAACCCTTGTCTCGAAAGACTCTTTTTCTTCGATCATGGATTTATGAGCTTTTCAAGTGTTGGATGGATGTCACACCATGTTTCATCATTCACATATTCCAGCACGCTAAGGTTATGCAATAAATGCCCTATCTTCTCTATTCCATGCATTTCATTATGCTTGCAGACATTTTTTAGAATATCGTAATCTTCGGAGGTAAGCATACGCTTGAAGTCGCTTCTTATTTCACTCTCTGCCCTTACGACATCT
Organism: uncultured archaeon; assembly: GCA_902386085.1. Classification (GTDB taxonomy): domain Archaea; phylum Halobacteriota; class Methanosarcinia; order Methanosarcinales; family Methanoperedenaceae; genus Methanoperedens. The sequence goes on along the minus strand of CABMIA010000200.1, from coordinate 10,206 downwards.
TCTTTGATTATCCGGGTTCTCCCTTTTGCGATTGCATTGTCTGCCGAGATTTGCATTATACGTGCAGTTTCCCTGAAAACCCCGGCACCCATTTTGATAGCATGTCCAAGAGCATCAGGCTCGATTAACTTTTCTTTCATTCTTTTAAAAACAAATGAACTCATTAATTTGTAGCCTTTCTCATCCTTTTTATTTTTTTCATCCTTTGGGTGAAGTTTAACATTTGGAAGAAAAAATCTTGTTTCCCTTATGGCGGTAAACTCCTGGGCAAAAAATATGGAAATTGGCACAGTGTAAACAATGGAACATGCCGGTTGGGTAATAGCAGTATGATAATCATAAAAAATTTTCTTTGCCTGTTCTAAATTTGGTTTGTCCAGGTCGTCGATCAAGACTAGAACCTTCTTCTTTTCTTTCCCCTCGATATCCGCTGATATCAAATTTATTTTATCAACCAGTTCAGATAACTTGGGTTCGATTTTTTTCCTGAATATTTTCTTTGTTGTATCTTCAGCTCTGAATTTTGCCAGCACCGAAAGGAAAAAAGATTGCAGTCCACCCTCCATTGAAGTTCCAAAAGATGTAATTTCTTCCCTGACCATCTCAACGACATTGCTTTTCCAATTCTCAAGTGCTTCTATGAGTTCCGGTCTCAATTCCCTACCTTCGTCAGAATATTGAAGAAACAGTTGTGCTCCAATAGAAAAAAGCACATCCACGTAATCAAGATTGTTAACATCACAAACTTCTTTCACTGAATATTTCACAACAAAAAATTTCTTTTTAATATCTTCGTCATCTGCAAGCCTGTTAAGCTCAGTTGACTTACCACATCCCCTATGGCCAGAAAAAAAGTACTTTGGCGGCTGTCTATGCTCACGCAGGAGGGCTCTTTTCAGCTTATTTAAAGGATTATCTTCTCTTTCTACATAAAACGGACTGCCAGATGGCAGGGGATAAATAGGGTCAAAATTACTCCATGCGAGATCAAGGTTATCAGCTATTGTGAATTCCTCTGGCATCATACTCTCCTGAAATATTTACAAGTTATATTTAAGAATCCCTTAGTATTTAATCCTTCAGCCAAAGCTTTCCAGAGAAGCATTAATCCACGATTATCCTGCCATGCTGCATAGAATATTGGTCTGAACAGGAATACTCAAAAGTCCCTGTTTTATTAAAAGTATATTTCCACATTTCTCTTTTGTTAAGCGGCGGAGAACTGAAGCCCTCTCCTTTCACCGTATGCACTGCGCTGTCTTTGTTTGTCCATCTTACGGTCGTGCCTCTGGTTATCTTCAATTCCTGCGGGTTGAACGCGGAACCGAATATCTCAACATAAACAGTGGTTGGCTCAGCCACCGTGAATGTTGGGGAGACGGATTCCTCGGGAGCCTGCCCTGTTTCCATTACAGTCTGTCCGGTTTTTTTATCGGCGCAACCTGAGAACAATACACTTAGCAGGATCAAATACAGTAACCAGGATTTAGCCACTAATATACCTCCCCAGCGGGTCAAAAAACCGAAGTTCCACATCCCCCAGAATCCCGCACTCTTTTGCGTATTTAAAGTAAAGCTTGAGACTTTCCATGCTCTCGCTGTCAAAATCATAGTTCAGCGTATGCAGGTATTCGCGCATGAAACCGCAATCTATCTTTTTCTCCCTGCCTATGAAATTGGCTATTTCATTGATATTTTCGTAAGCATAATCCTTTGACCTGTGAAGCGCATCAAGCGTGTATCTCACCTCGTCAGGGTGCTTCCTCGCAAAATCCTCCCTCACAACCCATAATGCATACACCATTTTTTTACCCGTCATTTTCTTCCATTCGTTCCCAAGGTCTGCTATAATCCTGTGCTTTCCTATCGCATGGATTGCGCTGTCGCCGATCAGAAGAGCGGCATCGCCCTCATCAAGCATCTGCCCGATATCCGTTCCGACACACTGCCTGAAATTAACATTCACGCCGTTTCTCATTAATATGATTTTGATCAGGGTCGCAGAACTTGCGGTCGTCTCAGGAATGCACAACGTTTTTCCCTCAAGCTCCCGGAGATTCATCTGGCCATTTGAGCAGATCAGCACGCTCTTGGTGAAGTCGTTGGATGTGATGGAGAGAAGCGGCAGTATAAGAAGATCATTCCGTTTCGCGTACATGATAGACGAAATCGGGCTGATATCAAGTTCACCGTTAAACAACAGCCTCGCAAGTTCAACAGGGTGCGCTTCCTTTATCCTGATGCCGCGTGCATCGATCCTCCCGTGTTCCATGGCATAATAAGGGAAATCACAGTTAGCGAAGGCGATCTTTCCAAGACGGATCATGATATCAGGCATTGAATAGCGATATATGCATATTAGTTTGTTGGATGCCGGGGCCAAAAAAATAAGCTCAAATGGAGTTTATATCCTTTCCTCACCTTTTAAGGTGTAATGAAAGATGCAATAAAGCAGACCAAGGACGGGGTTATCCTCGATCTTGATATCTCACCCGGTGCAAGGGAAACGGCAGTAAAAGGTTATAATCCCTGGCGCAAGCGTATCGAAATCCGGTTATCGGAAAGGGCAGAAAAGGGGAAAGCAAATGATCAGCTTGTTTTATTTTTATCCGGTCTGTTCGGGGTGAATTCAGGTAATGTTCATATCATAACAGGCTTAACGAACAGTAAAAAATCTGTTAAGATCACGGGACTCAAAATCCCGGATATCCTGAAGGTTCTGGCTGGAAATGAACATTAGAACCCTGGAAGATATAGACCGTCTTGAAAAGGTCGAAGAGATCATTTCAGAGCTTCAGGCACTTGCCGGCAGCGGGGCGATCATCGTGGTTGAGGGAAGAAAGGACATCGAATCGCTATTATCGCTCGGTGTAAAAGGTGATATAAGGCTGGCTTCCCAGCAGCCTTTGCTTGAATTCACAGAGATGCTGTCAAAAAGCCAAAAAAAAATTGTCCTGTTGACTGACTGGGATAAAAAGGGAGGCATCATGACACGGAAGATCATAAAGTATCTTCTTCATTACGGCATTATGCCTGATACGGATATCCGCGGAAAGCTGCGGGCTCTGGTAAAAAAAAGGATCAAGGATACCGAGAGCCTGAACAATTACGTCAATAAGATGCGGTATGAGCTTTATGGCATAACTGATTTTTGAAATTCAACCCGTTTCACGTTCTGCATTGGTGGACATCGTTTATCTCCATACGAACAAAATATGCAACAGTCCCCATCTCTGGGTGTCATCACAAACCCGCAATTCCTGCATTCATAGAATACAAGACAGCTATCATTAGGCATCGTCTCAAGACAACGATATCCGCACTCAGGGCATGTTACAGTTGCTTCGTATGATATTTCACTCATAGATAGGTGATTTTATTGTCTGGCTATATATATTCCATCCACAACCCTTTCCATCCTCACATATATCTCGGCCTTGGCAGGAATCTTATCAGCATCCACTATCGTTATCACCCTGTCCCGGGCAATGGCAAGCTTTTCTCCCTTCATCCAGCCAGGCCCCACGACCATGACTTTCACCTTTTCATATCTTTTGAATACCCGCGTAAGCGGCTTGCATTTGAAACTGCCAAAGTCTTCAGGCTTCAGGATAAGCTTTGTTTTATATTTTCTCTCCCATTCCTCAAGTTTTGAATAGAATTTTTCCCAGCTCATTGCCTGGATGTCGGGTTTCCTTCCGTATTTGTGAGGCAGGAATTTCTGGATTCCAAGTCCTGGCCATTTTTTCCCTGCGCCTGTCCTGAGCGCGAATTCGATCAGTTCCGGTATTTCCTTATCATTAATGCCCGGAAGCCACACCGGCGCAATGAGAAGATCGATATTCGTGTTGCTGGAGATGTATTCTGCGTTCCCGATAACTTTCTCCAGATTATAAGAGTCGGTTCCTGCAATCCTTTTTGCAAGGTCAGGGTCAAGCGATTCGATTGACATATTGATGCGCGAGAGCCCGGCTGCATCAAGCGCATCGATGAGCTTCGTATTCAGCAGGGTTCCGTTCGTTTGCATAGAAACAATCTTTACATGGCTGTTGTTCGACAATCCCCTGACAAGTTCAACAATCTCAGGATACATCGCCGGTTCTCCAATCGTATCGATATGCGCTTCGATTTCATTTGTCTCCTTGTACGAGGCAGCCAAGTCAAATGCAGTAAGCAGTTGTTCAAGGTCTACCATGTATTCGGATATCCGCCTTGAAGAGCGGGAGCCTGCGTCCGTGGAACAGAAAACACAGGATATCGGACACTCACTTATCGGGCGCACCTGTAATACATTCGTCCCGCGGTCGATGATGCCGAAAGCTATGCAGCCAAAAAGCGGGATATCACGGATCAGGATATTGTTACGTTGTTTCATTTTTCACAAATATGCATTCATTGCATCGCTTTCTCCCGCAGAACTGCTTCCCGTACTCAACTATGAGCGCATGGAATTCCTTGTACAGGGAAACATCCTTCGGCAGCGAATTTTCAAAAAGGGTTTGCAGTCTTCCATAATCGCCTTCAATCCCCATACATCCGCACATCCTTTTCGTATACGCATCGATCACGAACCTGGGTTTGTCTGCGGCGTATAAAACGATACTATCAGCCGTTTCTTCCCCTACGCCGTTCAGGGAAAGGAGCTCATCTCGGAGTTCAGCTTCATGTTTGGTAAGCACATCCGGATTTTCAAAGAAAAACCCCGAAATATCCTTAAGCCTCTTTGCCTTCTGCCTGTAAAAGCCTGTGCACCGAATCAATCCTTCCAGTTCTTCCGTATCAACTCTTGAAAGAAGCTTTGCTTCCATAAGTCCTCTTTCTTTCAGGTTTCTAATCGCCCTCTCCACGTTCTCCCATTTGGTCTGCTGGGTCAGGATAGTACCTACCACTACTTCAAAAGGAGTATCCGCAGGCCACCAGTGCATGTGTCCGAACCTGTCACGGAGTTTGTTATATATCTCTATCATATGAACTTGACGCCGAGGTCTGACAGGCCGTTCCGGATAGCAAGGTTGATCAAAAACGGCGTGAGCGATTCAATCATATAAGAAGATGCAAGACCTCCGCCATCTAGAGGTCTGAGATTTTTTATTTCCCTCGTGAGTTCCACCACTGTTTTCTTTGCACTCTCATCGTCCCCGCACACCACGACATCATAATCAAGCGCAAGCTCAATATTTGCTAACTTCTTTGCAGAAACGTTGTGGTACGCAGAGACCACTTTCACGCCCTTCGGAAGAACATCCCTGATCTCAAGGGCAGCGCTTCCCTGTTTAGGTGGTGTGTACTCAAACCATGTATTCTTTTTCATGGGAACGACAAGCGAAATTACAATCTGGTCTTTAAAACACGGCCTGAGATTTTTAAGGAGCGATATGACCCCCTGGTAGGGCACTGAAAGAACGACAACATCCACGTCCCTTATCCCTACCTCATTCGTACAGCCTGTAATGCCGCAACAAACCATTCCTTTATTTGATAGCGTTTCAGTATATTCATCCGCCGCGCTGACGGCCCTGTCTACTTCACGGGAACAAATTGAAATATCATGCTTCTCAGCCCATCGCAGCGCAAATCCTTCGCCTATGCTGCCTGTACCTCCAAGAATTGCAATTTTCATAATTTCTCCTTCTCCTTTAGAATTTTACGCATCATATGCATGTTTTCTTTATGGACAGAAACGATCAGGTCGCTCAGTATCGCGAAGATGAACATCTGGATTCCTATGACGATAAGAAGCGTGGCAAAGATGGTCAGGGGAATATGGGTTATGTTTTTCAACCATTCATTCACTATATAGATACCAATTCCAGTCCCTGCAGCGATCAAAAGACCCCCGATAATATTAAAATAAAAAAGTGGATTGTGAAGCTTCGTAAGCAGGTATATTGTGGAAGCGATTCTTAAGCCGTCCCTGACCGGTTTGAGTTTGGTGGCTGCACCGCTTGTTCTTGCAAGATACGTTATCGGGACTTCCATGATCTTTAAATCTTTTTTTACGCATTCGACTGTGATTTCAGTCTCCACTTCAAAACCAGTCCTGTTCAATTCGATCTGTTTGATCGCATCCTGGGTAAATGCCCTGTAACCTGAAAGGATATCTTCAAGCCAGACACCGTATGCAAAACCGAATATCTTGTTCAATATCCTGTTCCCGAAAAGGTTAAGTCGCGTGAAAGCACCTTTCTGATAATTCGAAAACCTGTTCCCTATAACATGATCGGCCAGCCCTGTTGTCACAGGTTCCAGGATTTTACTGACCTCTTCAGGAAGATACGTCCCGTCCCCATCGATCATCACCGCATATTTGCTCGTGATTATCTGGAACGCCTGGCTCACAGCCTGCCCTTTTCCTGCCCCGCTCTGAATCACCACCTTTGCACCTTCGTTTTCTGCGTTCTTTGCGGTATCGTCTGTACTGTGCCCGTCGATAACCAGGATATTGGAAAAACCTAAAGATTTGAATTCTTTGACCAGCCCACCGATGGTCTTCCCTTCATTGAGTGTCGGGATTAATATACAGACGTCCTCTTTATTCATTTTTTGTCATTATACTTTTGTTCATACTTAATAGTTGGTGATTTCTATTTAGCGCCTGCGTAAACCGTAACTATCCCGAACGTAAGGTCATAATATTTTACATCTTTCATTCCACAGTTTTTCATGAGTTCAACAAACTTATTCCGTTCAGGAAATGCCATGACAGACGAGGGAAGATAACTGTACGGGCCGGCTCTCTTGGATATTAGTGTGCCTATCATGGGTAATATCTTCATGAAATAAATATAATAAATCGTCCTGAAAATCCTGTTCTCAGGTTGTGAGAACTCAAGTACTACTACTTTTCCCCCGATCCTTACCACGCGCTGCATCTCGGATAAAGCTTTTTTGATATCGGCAACGTTCCTGATGCCAAATGCCGCTATTGCGCCGTCAAACGTCCCGTCTTTAAAAGAAAGGTTCTCTGCATCGTTCTGGATGCAATAGATGTTCCCAAGGTCCTGACTTCTTATTTTCTCTGAGCACAGTTGCAGCATCTCTTCACAGAAATCCGAGGCGATCACATGACTTTTACCGCAAACTTCTATGGCAACATCGCCTGTTCCTGAACAGACATCCAGTATAAACCCTGAAGGCAGTTTGGCGACCGCGAACCTGCGCCAGTACCTGTCGCGTCCCAGGCTTAACAGGTGATTGAGGAAATCGTAGCGGCGGGAAATACCTGCAAACATTTTCCGGATGTATTGTTTTTTCTGCACCGGACTTATGCGTACTTTTTATGGTTTAAGTATTGCGTTTAAACATCGATAGTTTCTTTTAATAAAACCACATAAGTAGCCCCATGGCGATCCACCCCATCGAATACCGCTACGGCCACCCTGAAATGAAGGCAGTGTGGACTGAAGAGAGCCGTCTTCAAAAAATGCTGTCCGTTGAAGCCGCACTTGCAAAAGCAGAGGCGCTTGTGGGCTTTATACCGCGCGGCACAGATGAAAAAATAGCCGCTGGCGCGGAAAAAGTGACACTTTCCCGCGTTAAGGATATCGAGGATGAGATCCATCACGATGTAATGGCAGTTGTTCTTGCTCTCGCCGAGCAGTCGGATGACGCTGGAAAATGGGTTCATTTCGGCGCCACTTCCAATGATATCCTGGATACCGCCACTGCCCTTCAAATAAAAGATGCGATCCTTATATTAAGAAAAGAGACTGTGAAATTACGTTCGATTCTTCTTGACATGGCGCTGTTCCACAAGAATACCGTATGCGCAGGCCGCACGCACGGTCAGATCGGCATCCCGACCACATACGGCCTGCGTTTTGCGATCTGGGCATCGGAGGTGGACAGACACATCGAGCGGCTTGACCAGTTGGCGCCGCGTGCAGCAGTCGGGAAAATGAGCGGGGCTGTGGGCACGCAGGCCGCCTTCGGTAAAAAGGGCATCGAGATCCAGAGAAAAACTATGGAATTTCTCGAAATAACGGCTGCTGACGTTTCAAACCAGATAATCCAGCGCGACAGGCACGCCGAGTTCGTGATGTGGATGGCAAATATCGCTACCACGCTTGATAAGATCTGCATCGAGATAAGAAGCCTTGCTAGAAGTGAGATAGCCGAAGTGGAGGAGAGTTTCGGCAAAAAACAGGTGGGCTCATCCACAATGCCGCATAAGCGTAATCCAATAAAATCCGAACAGGTCTGCGGCCTTGCAAGAATTATAAGAGCGATGGTGGAGCCCGAACTTCGCAACAACACCCTGTGGGACGAACGCGACCTTACCAACTCTTCATGCGAGCGCATTGTTTTCCCCGAATCCGCCGTGCTTACCGACCACATAATTCGCCTTGCCGCAACAATTCTCCAGAACCTGCGCTTTTACCCGGAGAATATCAGGAAGAACCTGGACTTGCTCAACGGCCTGAATATGGGCGAAGCTATCATGATGGAACTAAGCCGGAAAGGTGTAGGGAGGCAGGAAGCACATGAAATCGTGCGCCAGTGTGCCATGTCGGCGCGTGAGAGCGGGATGCATATGAAAGACGCGTTTGCCCGGAATGAAACTGTTTCAAAATATATGACTGGGAGTGAGATAACCCGGATAATGAACCCAGATAATTATATAGGTACAGCGGTGGAACAGGTGGAATCCCTTGTAGCGAAATTAAAAAAGCGCGAATAAAAAAGAGGATACATATTTGTTAAGAAAGGCCACCATCAAAGACGTTGAAAAGATCTGGAAACTTGTCAATAATTACGCAGATAAACATATAATGCTTCCCCGCTCGTTGAGCGAACTGTACGAGAACCTGAGGGATTTCTATGTTGTCATAGAAAACGACCAGATGGTGGGCTGCGGTGCGCTTCACATAGCGTGGGAGGATTACGGTGAGATTCTCTCGCTTGCGGTCGAACCTTCGAAGGTGAGGCAGGGGATAGGTTCACAGATACTTATGGCATGTGAAGAGGAGGCGCGCATAATTGGGCTGAATAAGCTCATCACGCTGACATATGTGCCTGAGTTCTTCGAGAAACGCGGTTTAGTGAGGGTGAAAAAGAGCACGCTGCCGCATAAGATCTGGAGCATGTGCATCAAATGCCCGAAGTTCCCTGAGTGCGACGAGATACCGCTTGTGAAGAAGATAAGTTGATGCGGTAAAGGGAACAAATGAGAGCTTCAGCAATTTTTTTTGAGCGACTCATGAAATCCCGGCGCAATACCGATAAAATCAGAGAATTGAGGGGTTCTGATGAATTCAGGAACAAGAACGCTCTTTTAAAAGAGCTATCCGTGAAAAGAAGGGAGATCAGATATTGATCCACATTGATATCATATTACAAATATTTTTTGAGTTTTGCATCCATTTCTAATGGCGGTCTTGCTTCTATCTCTCTTGTAAATCCTCTTTTTGCTAAAATATCTTTAAATTCGATGGTTGTAACCCCTGCGATCTCCGCAGCTTTTCTCAAAGATACTTCCCCTTTCCTATAAAGTTCTATCGCGGCGTTTATAATAAAAATAATCATCGACCTCTGGCTCAGTTAAAGTTCTTAAGTTTTCATTATATCCACTGCGATACTTCATCACTTAATAGCTCATCAATTTCTTCATCAGAGACATCCATTTCAACATGGAAGAATCTTTTTTCTTCGGGGTTATTAAAACCTATCGCCAACGAGCTTAACCCATCTCTTGCACTATCTCGCGCATATATCACCCGCCCGTCCCTTAATATTTTCTTGATAAAAGGGTCTCCGATCTCGATTCTGTGCTTCAGTTCCTCAGGCGTGCGAACGATTATATCCATCGGGACATAGCGATTTTTTAAGATACGCCTCAGGGCTGCGGCGCGCTTTATTGGTCTTTCTATTGATTCCATTATTACGAAAAGGTCAAGGTCGCTGTCCCTGTCTGGTTTCCCCCATGCGTAGGAGCCAAAAAGGATTATTTTTTCAGGATTGAAGCACTCGGCTATTTTATTGGCAATCTGGACGATGTTTTCTTTGGAGATCATAGATGAATGTCATGCATATCTGTTCTATAATTATAAAATCTTTCTGAGCCAAGATTACGGTTATTACCATAGCGTCAAGATTCTATTGGATTTTATATAAATATAATTAAACAATATCCTCACCCTTATCCATATCTAAAATAGATTGAAGAGCAGATATCAATTCAGTATCCGGCTCATTTGTCTCTAAAAC
>CABMIA010000199.1 GCA_902386085.1 uncultured archaeon | reverse complement strand
CCTTGCTCATCTTGTCTGCTTTCTTTTTATGCGAGGTCTCGGCATTCTCCTGCAGGTTTGCATTGTCGTTCGCCTCAAATCCCGTACCCATATCGATGCGGTAGGCGTCAAACACGGGCGTTCCCACCCTTGTTGAGATGTTCCGCCACTCGGTATGCCCGCGTTCAAGAAGTATGATATTGACAAGTTCGCGCACAAGGGGACCCGATAGGAATTTAACGCCCATGTCCTTTATTCTCTTCTCGGTTTCCTTTGCTATTTCCTTAGCCTCTTCCTCGGTGATGGACGCCTTCCCATGGAACTGTTCGCTGAGTTTTGTTTCCTTTAAAAGCTGCTTCACGATGGTGTTCCTGTCCCAGTCCATCAGGTGGCCGTCTGTTGTCCTGACCTTGGGTATGACAGAGACAGAAAAGCCGCCGAGCGTCTTCTGGACAGTCTGCACATCCCTGGCTTTCATTACCTTTTTCGTTTTCTCGCTTTCGAGAGACCGCTGTGCTTCTTCAATAAAAGCACTGGTCAACTCCCCTTTATTGTCTTCGACTATATTCGATGTCTGAACCTCAATGTATTTACCCATCTGGCATTCCTCCTTCTTTGTAGTCTCCGGGATGTCCCGGAATAATGCTCTTACTAAGTCTTAAGGAGTGTTTCAAGTTTGTTCTGGTCGACCCTGTCCTGGCTGAATAAATCGCGTGTTGTATAAAATTTATCGCCTATCTGCAGCACGGGCGCGGCCATCGTGTACACGCCGTTCATCCGAAGTTCGGTGAGAGCTGCTGGCGTAGCCATATCCACCTCTTTGTACACCACGTTCTTTTTTTCAAGAAATTGCTTTAGTACCCTGCAATTCGGGCAATTTCCGGTTGAGTATATCAGGACGTCTTGCATTCTGCGTCTCCTTGTAAAAGGATAGAGTATATTTCAAGGGTTATAACGGTTTTCCAGACCAGGTTTGAATATAATGAATTATAATTTGTTACCAGATAGTTTATCAAATATTATTGAATTGTTACCATATTGGTTATCATTTCGAAATAATTATGTACTTGGCTTGTGTGTTAGCCCCTGTTTATGTTTCTAAAGTTCAAGAATGAGGTATCATCAGTATTGGCTATCGCATTGGAGAGAGCCGGATTTGAAACCGATGACATCGGGCTGAATGAATCACCTCACGCAGACATCGCATCTTCTGTGGCATTTAAGCTTGCGCCAAAATACAGGAAAAGCCCGAAGGAGATAAGCAAACTTATTTATGAAAATATCAATATACAGCCGGATTCCTATATCGATCGGGCAGAAATCACGCCTCCTTATATTAATTTCTATGTAAGCCGCGCCTTTTTGAATGAAACGATCCTGAATGTCCTGCTTGAGCGGGAAGATTTCGGGAATCTCGCTAATAAAGGGAAAGTAATACTTGAGCACACATCAGCCAATCCCGATGGCCCGCTGCATATAGGACATATAAGGAACTCGGTTATCGGCGACACCCTTGCCAGGATATTGAAACGCGCAGGTTTTGATGTCGAGACCCAGTACTACATAAACGATATGGGGAGGCAGATCGCAGTTGTGGTCTGGGGGCTTTTGAACTTCAAGTTCGATGAGACAAAAAAGAAAGACCATGCGATCGCAGAGGTCTATATCAATGCTAACAAGTCCCTCGTGGATGAAAAGGAGCACTCGCCGGAAGTGGATGGCATAATGAAAAAATACGAGGAGGGTGACCCTGAAACTGTAAAGAAATTCCAGGACGCAATAGATACCGCAATGGAAGGTATAAAAGAATCCCTGCTGCGCATGAATATCCATCACGATAAGTTCATCTGGGAGTCCATGTTCGTGCGTTCAGGCGATGTGAACCGGATAATTGAAAGGATCAAAGGAACTGGCCGTGCAGGGATAAAGGACGGTGCTCTTATGGTTGACCTGAAACCTGAAGGGATCGAAAAGTCGCTGGTGATCCAGCGATCTGACTGGACGTCCCTTTATACGACCCGCGACCTTGCCTATCATGAATGGAAGGCAGCCCAAAGCGACAGGATGATCGACATTCTCGGTGCAGACCACAAACTCATCTCATCCCAGCTAAAATGCGTGCTAAGGATCCTGGGCGTAAAGGAACCCGAAATAGTGATATTTGAATTCGTATCCCTGCCCGAAGGTTCGATGAGCACACGGCGGGGCGTTTTCATCTCGGCTGACGAGTTACTGGACTAGGTCGGCAAAGCTGCCTACGAAGAAGTAAGTAAAAAACGCCCCGAAACCGATGAGGAATTCAGGAGGAAGGTGGCGGATTTCGTGAGCATCGGTGCGGTGAGATATGATATCGTCAGGGTCTCTCCTGAAAAAGCGACCACTTTTAACTGGGCTGATGCCGTGGATTTTGAAAAACAGGGCGCGCCCTTTATTCAGTACGCCCATGCAAGGGCATGCAGTATAATGAAGAACGCGCAGGATGAGGGCATTACCTATGAGGGTTACGATCCCAATATTCTTCTTGAGGAGCAGGAAATCGCGCTGATAAAAAAACTGGCAGGGTTCGGGAACACTATAGATAATGCGGCGAAAGAATTAAAACCCAATCTCCTTGCCATTTATGCAAGGGAACTTGCGGATTCGTTCAACCAGTTCTACAGGTATGTGCCTGTGCTTTCAGGCGAACCTGAATTCAGGAGCGCCCGCCTGGCCCTCGTTGATTGTTCCCGCATCGTGCTCGCGAACGCGCTTGACACGCTCGGGATAACAGCGCCGGAATCCATGTAATAATTTATGAGAATAATCTCAGTGGTAGGTTACAAAAAATCCGGAAAAACCACGCTGGTGGAGCAGCTTGTAAAAGTGCTTGCAAAATACGGCTCAGTGGGAACTGTAAAACACCTGCATGAGCACAGTTTGAACACGCCGAACACGGACACGTGGAAACATGCACGCGCCGGCGCCAATATTGTTATCGGGGTTACAGGGAGCGAACTTGTAAAATTCTCTCATGATAATAATCTAATAAGCGCCCTGGATGAGCTTGCAGATGCGGGAATGGATTTTGCTGTGGTTGAAGGTTTTAAGGATAGTCAACTTCCCAAAATAGCGCTCGGCGATGTGGAAGCAGCCTGTGTTGTAAAAAAATTGGATGCGCCGGAAAGTGCAGATATCGAAGAGATCGTGGATATTATCAGACAGCAGCCTGAATATCATACCCTGGAGTCGCTCATCCATAAAATAAAAAGATCAAAAGAAATAGAAAAAGCCGGAGCTATCGGGACTTTCACCGGGATCGTGAGAGGACGTACAGGAGAGGAGAGCACGGAATTCCTTGAGTTTGAAGCGTACGGCGAAGTTGCATGGCAGAAAATGAGTGAAATCTGCGCGGATCTTAAACAAAAAGAAGGTATAGTAAATGTTCTGATGCATCACAGGACAGGGATAATCAACCCTGGAGAGGATATCGTATACATCGTTGTCGCCGCGGGTCACAGGGAGCAGCTTTTCCAGGCGCTGCGTGAAGCCATTGAACGTTTGAAAGCTGAAGTCCCGATCTGGAAAAAGGAGCACACACTAAACGGCGAGTGGTGGGTGCATGATACGGCCGGACATTGATCGTTTATTCGTCGTCCAGATGATTTATAATTTTGAATCGATAATTCTATGGCACACAAAACACTAACAATATCGGAAGACGCATATGAAGCGCTGGCAGAGCTTAAAAAAGAAGGTGAAAGCTTTACTGATCTCATAAAGCGCATCACAGTGCCTTTGAGAAAGAAAAAACTCAGCGAGTTCATAGGTGTGTTAAAAGACGATGAAAAATTTGAAAAAGCTACAATTGAAGCAAGACAATCTGGAGCCGATCTAACCGGATTAAAGGACGTAAAGTTAAGAGCGTGCTTGACACCAATTATTTAGTAGCCATCCTCCAGGGCAACGGTGTCTCGGAATTAACTGTAGACATGATCGATGATCCTAAAACAACTGCCATAAATGCCTATGAACTTTATTATGGAGCCAGACGCTCAGAAAATCCGGAAAAATCATTTTCAAAAGTTAATTCTTTACTGAAAGCAATACCTGTCCTGACCAGAAACATTGATCACTTCGGACGTATAAAAGGTCTGAGATGCAGTTCATGGTAATCACTATCTAAGGATTAGTTTTCCCCTTCACCCCATTCAGCTTAAACAGTTCAGCCACAGTATCGAGAAACAGTTCATCATCGTGCTCTGCCGCATCCCTGAGTATTTTTGTGGGTTCGGCCAGGATCTGGTTTGCAAATGAGTGCGTCATGTCATCCAGTACTTCGCGTTCGATATCTCCCATGGTATGCCTGGCCTTGAGTTTGTTGATCGCAGTTTCGCGCTCTTCTTCCCGGATCTTTTCAACCTTTGAATAGAGCGCCGAAATAATACTGTCAGCCTGCTGGCGTTTGTACTGCTTCTTCAGGAGTGCAAGTTCTTCTTCGATGATGAGTTCCGCCCTCTTGGCTTCTTCTCTTCGCCTTGCGAGGTTTGCTTCGCTTATACTCCTTAAGTTATCGATGTTATAAAGGCTGATGCCGTTTACTTCTCCAACTTCGCTTTCAATGTTCCTGGGATTTCCTATATCGATGAGCATCAGTTCTTTTTTTCCGTTATCAATTATACCTGACATGATATCCCTTGTCAGGATGAAATGAGGCGCGGATGTTGCGCTTATCACTACATCCGATAGCGGGATGTATTCTTCCATTAATTCATACCTTATGGCCTTACCGTTTAATTCGCCTGCCAGGGCCTCTGCCTTATCATAAGTCCTATTCGCAACGTAAATGACCTTTATATTTTTGTTCGCAAGCGCTTTTGCGACAAGAGTCCCCATCTCACCCGCGCCTATGACCATCACGGTCTTTCCATCCAGCCCGCAGAGTGAATTCTCTGCAAGCTCGACCGCGGCAGAACCGATCGAGACCGAACCTTTATTGATCCCGGTTTCACTCCTGACGCGCTTTCCGACCTGGATGGCTTTATTAAAAGCAGTATCCAGTATCCTTCCGGTTGCCCCTGCTTTCTTTGCCATCAGGAACAATTCCTTGACCTGGCCGAGGATCTGGTCCTCGCCGACAATCATGGACTCAAGGCCGCAGGTAAGGCGCAGGAGATGCCTCAGGGATTCCTCGTGGTCAAGAAAATCAACGATCCGGGAAGAGACCTTCATTCTTTTTGCGAATTCAAAAAGCACCTTGCTCCCTTTTGGTGAAACAACATAAACTTCGACGCGGTTGCACGTTTTCAGTACTGCGCATTCCTCAACGAGTTCATGGGATTTCAGTCTTATCAAAAGCTGGTCGATACCGCCGTGCCATGCGCTTTCCATTTCATCAATGGTCGCCTTGGTGTGCGTGATAAGCATGCTGGATATTTCGCTCATTATTTACCTATATGTTTTGAAGCTACTTTATATGCCTTTTCATAGGATTCGTCAAGAGCATCCCATACCTCATTATCATTTATGATACTCCACAATATCCCGCTTCGTTCTTTCTGGTCTTTCACCTGTGATTTCAGAAGTTCCCGTATCTCATTCTGGAGATCTGACATCAATTCAAACTTCGGGGTTATGACCTCTTCGATTCTCTGGCGGATATATTTTGAAAGAGCGGGACTCTTGCCGAGCGTGGAAATCCCGATTACGATATCTCCCCGCCTGATAACGGACGGGACAAGTACATCTCCTATGCCGTCAACGCGATTTACAAGCGTCCCTTTTTTTTCTGCAAGTTTGGCTATCCTTTCATTCAATATGATATCATTTGTAGCCGGAATCACAATAAACGCATTTTCGAGGTATTGCGATATTTCGTCATCGGTTATTTCATTTACATCGATCAGGTTGATTTTTCCATCCCTTGAAAGCTGGTTCAGCCCGGCGGTGAATTCCCTGCTCACGACTGTTACCCTGGAATGATCGCAGAAAAGGGAAGCTTTACGTTCGCCAACACCACCACCGCCAAAAATAACTACTTCTTTCCCTGAGAGGTCAAGCATCAGGGGAAGAAGCTCTTTCATAGCCTGACACCTGTTTTCTTGAATTCCCTTTCGCTGAACAGTATGCTGTAATCCTTGATGCCGGTAGCGGTTGAAATCTCCTTTGCGATCTTTTCACACTCCTGCCGGGAATAAGCATGGATCATGGTAAAAAGGTTGTATTTCCAGTCAGGGAAGCGGGGGCGTTCATAGCAGTGGGTAACTTCAGGAAAACCTGCCATAATGGCCCCGACCTCTTCAACCCTTTCATCCGGGACATTCCATGTGCACATGGCGTTTGCCGTAAAGCCTATCACCCTGTGCCCGATGGAGGCGCCAAAACGCCTGATTACCCCTTCATCTATCAGGTTTTCAAGTCTTTTCAATACCTCTTCTTCCCGGATTCCAAGTTTTTTTGCTATATCCTCGAACGGTTCGGATACTAATGGTATGCCATCCTGTATTGATTTCAATAACTTTATATCGTTCTCATCCATGATATCAGATAAATTTATTTAATTGATGTTCGTATGAATAAATTAGTATGATAGATATCAAAAACGTTTTAGAAGTGATAAACCGTATAGTTTTGATTCCTATTGCTTTAATAAGTTTTTTTGTATTAATGTATATTGTTGCATATCTTGGAAAAAAAGATCCTGACGTGATAAGATCAAAGATTTTTTTAAGATATAATGAATTCAAAAAGGCTTTTTTATTGCTCGCTGCATTTGCTTTCGTCCTGATTATGCACGTTTTGTTTATTTATTTTCCTGATTACCTCAATATAAAAGATAATCCTTTGATTGAGGATACGCAACGATTTTTCGGATTAACCCTGGCGCTTATCATGATTACTTTTGTGTACTCCATCTTTAAGAGTATAAAATAATCGAAAGCAATAAATTGATTATCTTTCATGGCAATAAAAAAATAATGTTTCAAAAGATAAAACAATTTGTCAGGATCCTTTTAAAACCTCTTGCCAGGAAAATTATAGGCATAAATCCTAACACATTAACCCTTTCCGGTCTCCTGGTAAGTCTTGTATCTGCGGTTTTCTTTGCAAGGCGTGAAGTTTTGGCTGCAGGTGTTCTTCTTCTTGCAAGCGGTTTTTTTGATGCCCTTGACGGAGAGGTGGCACGTGAAAATAACAGGATAACAAGGTTCGGGGGCTTCCTGGATTCTGTGAGCGACAGGTTCGCGGATGCGGGAGTTTTAATAGGAGTTATGTACGGCGGCCTGGCGGCGTTTTCTTATTTTCCGGGGTGGTTCGTGGGTGTACTGGCAATAGTGGGTTCATTCATGGTCAGTTACACAAGAGCAAGAGCTGAGGCTGCAGGCGCTGAAGCTTCTGTCGGGGTGGGAGAGAGGGCTGTAAGGGTCATGATAATAGTTATCGGTGCATTTATTAACCGGTTAAACTGGGCGGTTCTGCTTGTGGCAATCCTGTCTTTTGTTACGGTCTTCCAGAGAATAGCGTTTGTCAGAAAATCACTTAAATAACAACTTTTAAGTCTGATTAAGATTATGACTGGGAGGGTATTAAAAATGGCACACATTCGTATTGCAATCGCAGGGATTGGTAATTGCGCTTCATCGCTGATTCAGGGCCTTGAATATTATAAAGATGTGGAAAACTCCGATGACCTTGTGCCTGGATTGATGCATAATTCCCTGGGAGGATATCTCATCTCTGACATCAAACCCGTGGCTGCATTTGAAGTTGATAAGAGAAAGGTCGGAAAGGATCTATCCGAAGCTATTTTTTCAGAGCCCAATTGTACAAAAAAGTTCGCAGATGTGCCAGACCTGGGTGTTGAAGTAATGAAAGGAAAGGTGCTGGATGGCGTGGCGCCTCACATGAAGGATTATTTCATTGTTGACGAAAAACAGGAACCTGTGGATGTAGCCTCGGTTCTTAAAAGTTCAAAAGCCGACATACTTATAAATTACTTACCTGTGGGCTCTGAGGAGGCAGTTAAATGGTACGCATCGCAGGCGCTTGAGGCAGGATGCGGGTTCATAAACTGCATCCCGGTTTTCATTGCATCTGATAAAAAATGGGCAGAAAAATTCAAGGCAGCGAAACTTCCGATAATTGGCGATGATATAAAAAGCCTTGTTGGGGCAACAATTGTTCACCGCGCCCTGACCCAGATGATCGTTGACCGCGGCGCGAGGATAGACAGCACATACCAGTTGAACATCGGCGGGAATACTGATTTCCGGAATATGACCGACCAGTCAAGGCTAAAGTCTAAGAAGATCTCTAAAACCGAATCCGTGGCTTCACAGATACCTTACGACGCTTATGTGTATGCAGGTCCGAATGGCTGCATCGACTGCCTGAATGATAACAAGATATGCCACCTGAAGATCGATTTCAGGCTCTTTGGCGATGTTCCGGCGTATATCGATCTTAAGCTCTCGGTGGAAGACAGCCCGAACAGCGCAGGGGTAGTGGTGGATGCAATTCGTGTGGCAAAAATCGCGCTTGATAAGAAAATAGGCGGAGCTCTCTTACCTGCATCTGCGTATTTCATGAAGCATCCCCCTGAACAGATGCGCGAGGGAGAGTCAAGGGATCAGCTTGAGAAATTTATCAGGGGATAAAAGGTAGAATCAGTCAATTTTCCCGTCTTCATTTCCGGATATTTCAAGTTTTGGATTCTACTCCCGGATTTTTTACATGTGTCACTTCTTTCTCTATATTATATAATTTCTCTAATACTTCAGAAATTATCTCATCTTTCTTATTGATCTCCCTGATCCAGAATCTTATGCTGAGCTCCACGCCTGAATCCGAAATGCCGGAGATCAGGATACGTGGCTCGAATTTACTCATATCCAGGGTGTCTTCAAATAGCACTTTGATGTTGGGTAATTCCAGCAATTTTGTTATGATATCCTTTTCTTTCCTTGATACATTGGGAAGGATATTTGGATGTTCATGCACAACGGTTTTAATTGTTTTCTTGATTTTATCGAGATCAGAATCAGCAGGTATTGTTAAAGCTATTGAAATTTCCACAAAACCTGATTGTGTGTAGTTTATGATGCTGGAGGATACCAGGACTGAGTTCGGTATGGAGATCAATCTGCCGTTCCTGTTCCTCAACACCGTACGCGTCAGCAAGATATCCTTTATGTTGCAGATACCGGATTCTCCAACCTCGACCCAGTCGTCAAGATGTATCGGCCTTCCCACAGAGATGAGTATCCCTGCTATGAAATTCTGTATTATCTGCTGTGATGCGAAGGCAATAGCAATACCGATGATACCCAGCGAGGCGACAAATGCGTTCAGGTCTAAAAGCAACACATACCTCACGCCGTAATATAACCCGATAATAAAAATTGCATATTCTGCGACTCTTGCTATTAACTTTGAATTGCGCAGGGAAAGTCTCCCGTCTAAAAACCTTCTTATTAAAGAGTAAATTAAGTTGCCCCCCACCACTGTTATAATGAAAATGAATATGAAGATAAAGAAATTTCCCAGGGTTACTTTACCGATCAGAATATCGTTTGCCATCGAATATAATGAGTCTTTTTTCTTTAAAAATACTTCTATAAAATGCATCAGGAGATAGGGAGTTGTTAAATATCTTCAGCAATAATCTAACTTTATTGGGGTGATCAAATATGGCAAGTTTTGACGAAACAGTTGTCGGGGCTGTTGAAAAAGTGATACCTGGCGTTGTCAACATAAGTGAGGTAAAGCTAATGAAAGATGCATACCTGCATGTGCATCCTGTCCCCGGCGTGGGCTCGGGGTTCATAATAGGTAAGGATGGATTCATTCTCACCAATGCCCACGTTGTGCTCGGTTCGCAGGAGATAAAAGTGACCCTGGAGGATGGGAGGATATTCCCGGCCGGCATCAAAGGCCTGGATACTGTTATGGATCTTGCAGTGATAAAGATCGATGCATCAGACCTTCCTGTACCTGAGATGGCAAAAAGCAATGACCTCAAGATAGGGCAGATGGCGATTGCAATAGGAAGCCCTCTGGGTCTCGTGGGCGGCCCGACCGTTACGGCAGGCGTCATCAGCGCACTTGACCGCTCGATCCAGACCGAGGTGACATTCATGGAGGGACTGATACAGACAGATGCGGCCATAAATCCCGGGAACAGCGGAGGCCCGCTGATTAACAGTAAAGGCGTCGTGGTCGGCGTGAACAGCGCCATTATACCTTTTGCGCAGGGCATCGGCTTTGCCATCCCGATCCAGCCTGCGATGTGGATAGCGAAGCAGTTGATAGAACACGGCGAGGTCGTAAGGCCGTGGATAGCCATGAATGCCGTGGACGTGAATCCCAAGCTTGTGGCATACTATAACCTCCCGGTTGAAAAAGGAGTAATGGTATCCAATGTAATACCAGGAAGCGAAGCCGAAAAGTCGGGGATGGAGACAGGGGATATCCTGGTACGCATGGATGACATGGATATCAACAACGTGAGGGATTTGATCAAGGTGATGAACAGGCACGAAGTAGGAGATACGGTCACTGTTGAGTTAATCAGGAGGGAGAAAAAGATGAGGTTTAAGACCGTGCTTGAGAAGGCGCCTTCGATGCCGCTCCAGAGGGTTGTTCAATAAATCATTTCACTTTGTGGCTACTGCAATGGGTTTTTCCAGACTGGCAAGTCCCGCCCCCAGCAAAATGAGCCCGCCACCCAGCAGCATGGTCATTGAGACAGGTTCATTCAGGATTAAGAATGCAAAGATCACGGCGCTGACCGGCTCAAGCAGGCTGATGATACTTGCGTTCGCTGCCCGGACAAGCCTGAGACCGCCGAGGTAGAGTATCCCACCCAGTGCGGTGGGAACAATACCAAACAGTAAAAGCAGAAACAGGTTATGAAAAATTACTGTTGATGGCACAACCATGGAAAAAGGGGAAAAGACGATTATGGAAACGATCATTGACCATGTTGCCTGTGCAGTTCCGGAATAGTAATCTTTCAGATGCCTTGAAGTCAGGATCATCATGGCATATAAGAGACCAGATGCAAGTCCCACAATTATCCCCGCGATTCCCATGCTTCCTGCAAGCATGGACCCGGGCTGGATTATTATGATTGCCCCGGTTACTGCCAGGAGAAGTGCAAAAAGGCTTCGGGATGTAATATTTTCTTTCAGGATGAGCGGGGACAGGAGGGTCACGTAGATGGGGGCGGTATAAAGGAGAAGCACAGC
The DNA here is from genome assembly GCA_902386085.1 of uncultured archaeon. Taxonomy (GTDB): domain Archaea; phylum Halobacteriota; class Methanosarcinia; order Methanosarcinales; family Methanoperedenaceae; genus Methanoperedens. Next base: position 954 of record CABMIA010000199.1, on the reverse strand, counting down.
AAGAGACACTGTCGTGTACCTGACAGCGTAAAAGTATGATAGCACGGCGCCAGCTTCAAAAAGGCCGAGCAGCAGGATGTAGCTCTTTTTTCCTTTCAGCTTTATCTCATCGAACCTGCCAAAGATGGCAAGATATGCGGCAATGGCTGCAAGGCCGAAGAGCAGGCGGTAGAAGATTATCGAGCCGAGGGGGATGTCGCTTATGAGTTTGATGAAGATGCCGATGAGGCCGTATGAGATGGAGGCTATTATGACCTGGGTGTAACCTTTGAAAGAGGGATCTAACATATACATCTGTGTACAGCAGATATTCGGCTTAACATTTGCTTTTGTGCAGTGCAGGTGTCATTCTTTGCAGGACAGCAGATCGCTGCGCTGCAACAGTACTGACAAGGGTGACGATTGGCAAATGTGACAAAAATCATTCAGCCAAGATAAGGGGGTTCATGGATGGAGTCATTTTATTGCAGGTATCCCTAATTTCCTTTGAATGGAGAAATTACAACATCGACACGTCCTCTTCGCTCCTATTTTCCACCAAGGTGACTCCACTCAATTGAATAGCCTTGGTTTATCCCCTTCTGGACCAGTTCCCAGCACGTTTTCGTCCTCAATTCTGAATGTCCCAAAAGGCGCCCGTTCGTCGCTAGGTCAGCAATCCTAACATAGCCGAGCACAGCTTCAGCAATAGTGGCCCCTAATTGGCTAATAATGTTCGCTGCCCCTACTTCCATCATTCCCGTTACGGCCGCAACTTGAATGATTGACTCGCCTATATCGTCAGCCGGAGACTCACAGTTGCAAGAACTTAATCCGCCGGGGTCAACCCAGTTCACAGGATCATTCAGCACATAGCCATACAAATTGGTTTCTCCACTCGCAAATCGTATCGGGTCCTTCGCCGTCCATCTCCCAACCTCTGCATCATAATCCCGCGCACCGAAACGAACGAAT
>CABMIA010000198.1 GCA_902386085.1 uncultured archaeon | reverse complement strand
GAACTTGACGATGAAAAAACCAAAGTTAATGTTAAAATTCATGACGCCAGAGTTAAGGCTGAAATCGATGAAGGCAAACTTGATAAATTCGAAAAGGATGAATTCATTGTGAAAAAAGAAAATGATAAGTTGAACATATACATGACAAATCCTTCTTCCTATAAGGAGGAGGACTTGCCCGTTCATGATGTAACATGGGGTAATGTTAAGGTATTCATCAAAAAGCTCAATGAAAAAGAAAAAACAAATAAATACCGTCTCCCCTCGGAGGCAGAATGGGAATATGCTGCTCGTGCCGGTAGCGAAACAAGATACCACTTTGGTGATGATGAATCAAATCTTGGTGAATATGCATGGTATATTGAAAACTCCGGTTCGAGGCTGCCAGAAAAGGGTGAATATTTTAGATATGATAAAGATGATTGGATGAATAATAAATGGAAAGGAAAACCTCATCCAGTTCGTGAACGGAAACCCAATCTTTGGGGTCTTCACGACATGCAAGGCAATGTATGGGAATGGGTGGAGGATGGCTGGCATGAAAATTATAAAGACGCACCCGATGACGGCAGTGCTTGGGACGCGGACGGGCCCAACAAGGTTCTCAGGGGCCGCAGTTGGCATGGAGTTCCAGGGTGCTGTAACTGGCCGAATCGCCAGATGAAAGAACTTTACTACAGTTGCCCTGCTACCGGTTTTCGTATTCTGAGGGATTTGTAGTTAACCTGAAAAATCCCGTTGAAAATTGACCCTTTTTTCCCGCCAATTTTGACCCAATAGTCTCATTTTTGCCAGCTATAACCGTGTCTCTCATATTTTCGATTTGCTTCTTTATTAAATCTAATTTTTTGTTCATACTTCCTCATAATTTTAAACAATTAGATAAGCGCGATCAGTAAATACTTTATCTCTGTGCGCCTGATTTTCAGCATTTCAGGAGTAGTTTGGTTTATCCACTGCTTTAACGAGCATGAGAACGAGCGTGGATGCAGTCACATACCCCGTACTTAAAGAACGAGGCCTGTACATATCGCTTTTTGCATGGTGTGTATCCTGGCCACTTATGTATTTCTCGACAACCTCCCATCCATTCCCTACAGATCCATGGTAGCAGCTTGGAGCCCATAAATGCTCACCACAAAACTCCTTGAGATGGGGAAACTCTTTCCTCAGTATCCTGCTTGTCCGTCCTCTCAGCCTCTTTGCGATAAAACTGAGCGAATACTTCGGTGGGTATTTGAAAAATATATGGATGATCGGGATTTACCGCAAACTCGATTATTTCAACATCCAGTTCCTTGCAGGTCTTGCAGAGGATGCCTTCCGTGATCATTGCGACTAAAGCCGGTCAGTATCTTTCCCCGATATTTCGGGGCAAATACCATGTGATCTGTCAGTAACGAGACTGTATGCCTGTCATTGCGAAGCTCTTTCTTTTCAGCATGTCCGTCCATAGTTGATGCTATGTAGAGTCTGTCTGTAAAATCCTATAGGAAGAGCGATGTGAAAGTTCAAATCTTCAATAGTCAGCTTTTCATGTTGGCGCGAACAGGAAGATCGCAGATTGCATAAGAGGCGCCTGTGTTCATCTGCGGTTTTTTTTCGCACCTGCACACAATGCAACAGTCCCATAAAGCGAAAACTATTTTTAGGTATAACATAATTCAAGGCTGCTATTATTTTAGTATAGCTTTTATTATTATAAACAATGGATGTGAAAGATATTGTTTGAAGATACAGAAGCGCCGGGAAATGTGCCCCTGAGATTGAGTGAATATATCAGGGTACTTAAGCTGACAAGGAAACCTACGCGGGAAGAATTTTCCGTAATTGCGAAAGTAGCCGGGGCAGGCATATTGCTCATAGGGTTTATCGGTTTTATCATTTATTTATTGATATCGGTGATACCCGGATGGTTTAAATGAATGATGCAGTGGCAGATGAAGGAGATATCTACGTCGTAAAGACCACGGCGAACCAGGAAAGGGCGGTGGCCAACCTGATCGAGAAGGTTGCAAAAAAGGAGCATCTCGATATCCGCGCTATACTTGCGCCTGATGAGTTAAAAGGATATATCCTCATCGAGGCTGCAGGTCCTGAAATCGTGGAGCAGGTTATCCAGACCCTTCCGCATGCACGCACCATGGTTAAGGGCAAATCAAGTTTTACGGAAATAGAGCATTTCCTGACACCCAAACTGACGGTCACCGGCATTACGGAGGGCAGCATTGTAGAACTCATATCCGGGCCTTTCAAGGGAGAGAAGGCAAGAGTAAAACGTATCGATGAAGCTCATGAGGAAATCACCGTTGAACTGTTCGAAGCGATGGTCCCCATCCCTGTGACGGTCCGCGGAGATAACGTGAGGATATTGAAACGGGAAGAGATCGAGAAATAAGAGAATGAGAAGAACCCCGTATTTTAATATGGGGACTGACTAACAATAATATAGGAGAATAAAAATGGTAAGCACATTAGAAGCACTGGTTGCAGGCGGCCAGGCAACGCCGGGACCTCCACTTGGTCCATCGCTTGGTCCGCTTGGTGTGAATGTAAAAGCGATCATAGACAAGATCAATGAACAGACAAAAGCGTTCAACGGGATGCAGGTTCCGGTCAAGATCATAGTGGACGATAAAAAACAGTTCACTATACAGGTCGGGACCCCGCCTACATCTGCGCTTATAAAGAAAGAACTCGGGATCGAAACCGGCTCAGGAACCCCGAATTCAAAGACGGTCGGTAATCTCACTGTGAAACAGGCCGTGAAGATAGCACGCATGAAAAAGAACGACACTCTTGCAAAATCATTGAAGAATGCTGTGAAAGAGGTCGTGGGTTCATGCGTTCCGCTAGGCGTAACTTTAGAGGGCTTGAAGCCCAAGGAAGCAATAGTTGCCATCAATGGCGGGAAATTCGACGCTGATCTTTCCGAGCAGATTTGATTTTTTAACTGTCAGGCGCTTACAAAACCGCCTGAAATCTTTCTTTTATTTCATTCACGTTCTAATGATCAATATCCGCCCGATTTCAGGAAATCATCCGCCAGATTCTTTCTTACGTTCAGCCTGCTTTCATCCACAACTTCTGTGAACTTGATGACTTTCTGGGCTTTTCGCTTTTCGGCAGGACACCCGCTGCATTCATAAATATAATGCAGGAACCCGGTTTTGAAATCTTCTACCGTCTTTTTATGGGTATAAGCCGTGCCGCAATTCGGGCAGTCCCCCACTTTAGGGACAAGCTCCCTGCAATCCTGGCATTCATGCACGAGGACATCAATGACTTTATTATAGCGGTCGATAGCTGTGAGCTTAAATTCAGTCTTCTTTTTTTTGGTTTCCTCCAACAGGATCACCTTACTATCCGGGATAAAATAAAAAACAAGTAAACCTGAAAAGATTTACTTGCTTTTCTTCTTACTTTCGCGTTTCTTTTTGATTTTCTGAATCACGCATAGAAAAATTTGCAAGCTTTATATGTACTATTACTTTTGCCTTTATCATTACATCTTAATAGAATATTCAAAATGGTATTAACTTCGTCCCAGGGCTTTGATGCGGTCTCATTTATTGTAGATTTGTTTGACGATCCATTAACATTTGAGGTGGTAACGTTCAGAGATTTATTATCACCTTCAAAGCTCGGGTTTACAACGAGGTTTGGAGTTGTAGATATGTTTTTTAGCTTTAACGCTACATCATCCACCCAGAAGGTTCCAGTGCTGTTCAAGATATTTGCAAAAACAAAAAAATAAGAAGTATTAGGACCTGTCCGAAAATCTATTTGTTTTTGCGTCCAGTCATTTGTACCCTTGCCAGATATTAGATTGATCTGGCGGAACCACTTCTTGTTGGCATCGAGCTCAACTACTCTAACTGCAGGTGTGCTGCTCATATTGTCAGCTTTTACCCAGGCAGAGAAAGTATAATTTTGCCGCGGCACTGCCATTATCATGTCAGATTGTGGATATCCGCTGTTTTTATTAATTGTTCCGGGTACGCTTATTTTAATTGATCTTGAGCCGCTGTGAGACACGCTGTCCCATATCGGGGAATTTCCTTTGTTTGTCACAAAAATCCAATTAGCGGGTTTTCCTGGATTCACTGGCATTTCGGTTGGAGATTTTGGCTTAATTTCTACCTCCTTGCTCATGGAATTCATTTTTAAACCTTTTGTACCAAGTTCATAATATTCGGCTTTTGCAGGGGGAAGTTTAACAGGTTTTCCGGGAATTACTTTCAGTACATAGCTGAACTTTACTTCCTTGTTTGCTTCCAGAACCTCATTGCGTGCAGTAACGCCACTTACCAGAGTGGCGTTTTCAGGCAATTTATCATTAACACTAACTTTTGTAAGAGTACTTCCGATATTCTTTGCCACTACAGTCACTGTCACAATGCCGTTCGCGCTAATTTCAGAAACATCCGTTTGCTTATTGAGTACAATCTCGGGTCCGTAAACCACAATTTTTGGCTGGTCTGAATGAATGCTGTAGAACTCCCTGTTTAGGGTAAACTCAGCTTTTGCCGCAGGGAATACGATTCCGTCTTTATTCTGTCCTATCGGTTTTACCAGATAGTGATAATCCCATCCTTCATGTGCAGGAAGGTCGATGGTCCAGTGGAGCGAGTCATTACCCATTAATCTAAAACTATTTGGAATTGTATCTGTGATGCTCATGTTTTTAATATCATATCTTCCCCCGTTCTCCAACGAAAGCGAAACTATAGCATAATCCTTCAGATAAATCTTGGTATTCAAACTCTTTTCAAAGGAAGGCAATATCGTGGGGTCCGGTATTATTGAGATGGTCTTTAATGCCTCTGCAGCATACGGTATTTCCTTGGCATCATATCCGGTTATATTTGCCTGTATATCATAATGCTTCTTTTCCCCGGTTCCAGGCGAAGTAAATGTTATAATTCTTGTAACCGCAGCTCCTTTTTCTATTTTTTCAAAATGCTCTTCCTGGCTTCCCCTTTCCAGTGAGAGTTTAGTTGTTATGCCCATATCAACATCGACTGCATCTGCCGACCCTGTATTTTTCAGTTTCACAGTTGCTGTAATTTCTGTGGAGGATAAAGATGCATATTCATTGCGATCTGTATCTATCGATACCTCAAGATGAGGAATTCCCCTGGGATCCAGTTCTATTACAGCCCAGGGGGAATATCTTTCAAAAAGCCATACTGCGGCGTCCTTGGCAGGAAGTTGTTTTGCCGTGACCCTTAATTCACCATCTGGTGTCACATACGAATCTCCCGGTGATAGTGCCGCTATATCTATAAAATCGCCATTTTTTGATATGTTCAACTCCACGTATTGATCTACCGGTTCAATTGGTACATCCCTGTATTTGTCTGACTCTACAGGCGCAGAAAAAGATACTGCTTTTACGGAATACCCGCCATATGAAAGTCCTTCCCCAAGCTGAAGCTTTCCTGAAGTACCATTACCCCATTGAAGTTGTGAAATCATAAAAGCACTGCCATGGTTAATAAATCCTAATAAAACAATGAATATCACGAATGCTCTTAATAGTCCATGAATTCTATCCCCATGAGACAATGATGATCACTCCTTTTTATATGTGACGTTTTCATTTTTCTATTCTTGCAGTCCACCTATAAGAGCATCCATCTCCTTTTCCATATAACTATGTTTGCTCATAATACTCCAAGTCATGCTAACTACGTACATTTCATAACGCTCAATTATTTAAATAACTTTAACTAGTAAGAGCCTATGCTAAAAACATATGTCAGAAGCTGTAGACATAATAAAAAGTTATGAATAATATTATAATCGATCCGGACTCAACAGATTTGTAATCACTCGGTTTGACTTTATTAGTGAAGTTCCCTGGAACGGAATATTTAATACAAGAGCGGTTCACAATATAATAGATGGCATTCGAAACAGGAATATTGCTTCTGGTAATTCTTGCTGTAATCATCGTTTATCTTATCCTGAAAACGGCCAAGTTCTTTATCGTGAACACAGTACTGGGTCTCATCATTCTTGCCCTGAGCAACATTGTACTTAAATCTGGCATCGCTTATTCAGCGACGGCAATACTGGTCTGCGCCATCGGCGGAATACCCGGCGCAATCCTTGTGATATTGCTTCACGTATTGGGCGTGGCTTTCTGAGGAAGAAGGCAGCAAAAGAATAGATTTATATCATAAAGACTAAAAAGATAGCTGCTTTCGCATATATGATAGTCTTACACGGAACGTGGAAACCGGCGGGAACAATAAAGGATCGAGGGAACTTCTTCTTATGGGGTGAGACCTCTTCCCCATCGCCGTTGAAACGCAGGGGGCGACCCGCAAAAAAGCAGCCCGGAATACCGCGCACCCATCCTTTCCAGGCGGTGGAGAATGATTTATATAAAATAACAGAATCACTGGATTTCACAAAAGACATCAAATTCGCTAAAAAAGCGCATCCAGATACTCTATTCATCCTGCTCCCTTCATTTTCAAAATCCCCGATGGCTTCCCCGGATCTGCTCAGGGAGAACGGGAATGGGGAGACAGAGGAAAAAGTGGAGCTTTCCCCATGGAAAATAAATGGTCTCTGCATCCCTCCAGAAGATGCTGCGACACTCCTTACCTCGCTCTCCGGGACGTGGACCGATGCAGAAGGCGTTGCGATAGGAACGGATTTCAGGTTCTGGAGCAAAGTCTCAAAGTTTGCAATGGAACTCCTTTCAAAGCAGCATTTCGTCCCGGGTATTGCTGTCCCGGAGAATAACGGGGGACAGAGTTTTGCACGATGGCAGTATGTGCTCAATGAACAGGATGACAGGACACGCATGTCAATGCTTGCGGGCGGGATGCCGCCGGTTTGCAGGTCGCTCATGCAGGACAGGATATCGAATTCGCAGGAAGCATTCTTATCAGATTTCCTCAATGCGGTGATAGACAGTTGTATCAGAAGCTGGATACCCCTCTCCGAAATAAAATCGAAAAACCCAGGCCTCTCGGCAGCCTGGCTTGAATCCCTTGCAACAGGAGAACCGATAAAAGCCCAGGCACCAGGTCTCAAAAGCCTTGCCGAAAGAATAAATTCATGGAGCGGGCAGATACATGATATAGAAAAATCCGGATTTCGGACATGTTTTCGCCTTGAACCGCCGGTTGAGGAGGATTCGGAACCAGGCCACTGGAACCTGCGATACTTCCTCCAGGCTTCGGACGATCCGAGCCTGCTTGTGCCCGCCGAGGACGTATGGAAAGAGGCGAAGGATACCCTTCATTTTTTAAACCGCAAATTTGACCATCCCCAGGAAAAACTGCTTGCCGACCTCGGTAAAGCCTCCCGCCTGTACCCTCCCATCGAAGACAGCCTCAATACTGCAAGACCGGATGCGGCGCAACTCGCCACGCAGCAGGCATATACTTTTTTAAAAGAGGCTGTGCCCCTGCTTACCGAGAGCGGGTTTGGTGTGCTTATTCCCCCGTGGTGGAATAAAGGCGCCGCAAGCTCGAAGCTTGGAGTAAAATTAAATATGAAACCCAAACGTGACCCAAAGACCGGGAGGGGGATATTTACTTTTGATTCGATAATCCAGTATAAATGGCAACTGTCTATTGGCGGCGAACCGATAAGCGAAGAAGAATTTGAGCATCTGGCAAGTCTCAAGGAGCCGCTTGTCCGCATACGCGGGCAGTGGGTGGAACTGAAAAAGGATGAGATCGCCGAAGCTGTCAAATTCTTTAAATCCCGGAATTCAGGTGAAATGAAGCTGGGAGAAGCTATGCGGCTGAGCATAGGCGCCGGCGTGGAAACAGGTCTTCCTGTAACCGGGTTTGAGGCATCAGGACGCCTCTCATCCCTTTTCGATGCGCTTTCAGGCAAAGGAGGCGTGAAAGAACTACCGCAGCCCCATAGTTTTGCAGGGGAGCTTCGCCCCTACCAGGTAAAAGGTTTCTCGTGGCTTGCTTTTTTGCGGCAGTACGGGCTTGGCGCATGTCTTGCTGATGACATGGGGCTTGGAAAAACCATACAGCTCCTGGCCCTGTTATTGAAAGACAAAGAAGAAGGCATCGATAAGCCGACTCTCCTGATATGTCCCACATCAGTTGTCGGCAACTGGCAGAGGGAAGCCGCGAAGTTTGCGCCTTCGCTGCGGGTTCTGGTTCATCATGGCATCAACCGCAAAAAGAACGAGTTCATTGAAGGAGCAGCAAAGCATGACCTCGTGATAAGTACCTACGTCCTCACCCACAGGGACGAAGATATTCTCGGAAAGGTAAACTGGAACGGGATCGTGCTTGACGAGGCGCAGAATATCAAGAATTCATTCACAAAACAATCACAGGCCGTGAGAAGGCTCAATGCCGGTTACCGGGTTGCCCTGACCGGGACGCCTGTTGAGAACCGCCTGAGCGAACTGTGGTCTATCATGGAGTTCCTGAACCCTGGCTACCTGGGTTCCGCAGCCGGGTTCCGGAGGGTTTTTGCCCTGCCGGTTGAACGGTATAATGACAAAGAGGCGGGTAAGCGCCTGAGGAGCATCGTTTCCCCGTTTGTCCTTCGCCGCCTCAAGACAGACCCTGCGGTCATAAAAGATCTCCCTGAAAAGATCGAGATGAAAGAGCACTGCAAGCTTACAAAAGAGCAGGCGACGCTCTACGAGGCAGTTGTTATGGATATGTTGAGAAAGATCGAGAATTCGGAAGGGATAGAAAGAAAAGGCGCGGTATTATCGGCTCTTGTGAGGCTGAAGCAGGTCTGCAACCATCCGGCGCAGTTCCTTGACGACGGCTCGGCGCTGCCCGGGCGCTCTGGTAAGTTAAACCGCATTACAGAGATGCTTGAAGAGGCGCTTGCCGAAGGGGATGCTGCGCTTGTCTTTACCCAGTTTGCAGAAATGGGCGGCATTCTCAAGGCTCACTTCCAGGCCATCTTCGGCCAGGAGGAGCTCTTCCTGCATGGCGGGATACCCCAGAAGCAAAGGGACCAGATGGTGATGCGTTTTTCGGAAAGCAACGGCCCGAGGATATTCATCCTCTCGCTGAAAGCCGGGGGCGTAGGCCTTAACCTTACCCGCGCAAGCCATGTGTTCCATTTTGACCGCTGGTGGAATCCTGCTGTAGAGAACCAGGCGACCGACCGCGCCTTCCGCATAGGGCAGACAAAGAACGTGCAGGTGCACAAGTTCATCTGCGACGGCACTCTGGAAG
>CABMIA010000197.1 GCA_902386085.1 uncultured archaeon | reverse complement strand
TATTGCAGGAAAGAAGTGATAAAATCGCAAAACTCAATATGGTCCAGGCGATAAACCTCGCGCTGCATGAAGAAATGGAAAAGGATCCAGCGGTCGTGGTCATGGGCGAGGACGTGGGCGTGGATGGCGGGGTTTTCAGGGTCACCGAAGGTCTCCTGGAAAAGTTCGGAAGCGACAGGGTGATAGATACGCCGCTTGCCGAGTCCGGAATTGTCGGGACGGCGATAGGCATGGCCGTTTCCGGGCTCAAACCCGTGGCTGAGATACAATTTGAGGGAGTCAGCTACATGACAATAGACCAGCTTGCCGCCCATGCTTCAAGAATAAGGTACCGATCGCGAGGTACATACCACTGCCCGCTGGTCGTAAGGGCGCCTTACGGGGGGGGCGTCAGGGCGCTGGAACACCATTCTGAAGCCGTGGCAACGTTTTATATCCATATTCCGGGTATGAAAGTCGTGATACCTTCCTCGCCTTACGATGCAAAAGGTCTTCTTTTATCGGCTATCAGGGACCCTGACCCTGTTTTCTTTTTCGAGCCCAAGAGGCTTTACCGCGCATTCAGGGAAGAAGTGCCGGAAGGCGACTACACGGTGCCTCTCGGGGAGGGCAAAAAACTCACTGAAGGAGAAGATCTGACGCTTATCGCATGGGGGGCCATGGTCAAAGTCTGCCAGGAAGCCCTGGAAAAGGTCAAGGACGTAAGCGTTGAACTGATAGACCTGCGCACGCTCTCTCCGCTTGATGATAAGATCATAGTTGATTCTGTAAAAAAAACGGGGCGGGCCGTCATAGTGCACGAAGAGCCAAGAACGCTTGGCCCAGGGGCCGAGATAGTGGCAAGGATAAACGAAAAGGCATTCCTTTACCTGGAAGCCCCGATCAAAAGGGTTACAGGCTACGATGTTCCAATACCGTTGCCCAAGCTTGAAGATTACTACCTGCCAGATGCTGAAAAAGTGGCTCTTGCCATAAAAGAGGTTGTGGCTTTCTGAGGTGAAAAATATGGTCGATATAAAATTTCCGGATGTAGGCGAGGGTGTGACCGAAGGCACGCTTGTGAAGTGGCTTGTAAAACCAGGCGACAGTGTGAAAGCCGACCAGGCAGTGGCAGAGATCGAGACCGATAAAGCGATAGTTGAGATACCCACCCCTAAATCGGGCAAGATAGTGCAACTCTTCGGAAAGGAAGGGGATGTAATAAAGGTGGGAAGCGTCCTCGCTTCACTCGCATTACCGGGGGAGGAGGCAAAAATTCCCGAGGCAAAGCCTCCTGTGGTAAAAGCACCGGAAGCGAAGCCCCCAGAAATCAAACCTCAGGTTGTTAAACCTGAAATGCCGGTCACAGGGCGTGTTTTAGCCGCTCCTTCGACAAGGCGCCTTGCAAGGGAACTCGGTGTGGATATATCAATAGTTCCGGGGAGCGGGCCGGGTGGAAGGGTGACGGATGAGGATGTTAAGAGATTTGCTGAAGGGGCAAAACCGGAAGCCAGACCGCCGGAGATCAAACCTGAGGTCATGCCCGCTGAGGTTGCGCCTGAGATTAAAGCCCTTGAAGAGAGGATTCCTGTGAAAGGTATCAGGAAGACAATAGCAGAAAGGATGGTGCAGTCCAAGTTCACGGCGCCTCATGTGGTTTCCATGGATGAGGCTGATGTTACCGAGCTAGTAAAACTGCGGGAAAAAGAGAAAAAGACGGCAGAAGAGAAGGGAATCAAACTTACATACCTTGCATTTATTACCAAAGCGGTCACCGTTGCGCTGAAGCAGCATCCCTACCTGAACGCTTCTTTTGATTCTCAGAAAAATGAGATCGTGCTGAAACGATACTACAATATAGGGATCGCAACGGATACTCCCGACGGACTGATGGTCCCGGTTATCAGGAACGCTGACAGGAAAAGCATCCTGGAGCTTGCGCAGGAAACAGAAAAACTTGCTGAAGCGGCGCGCAACAGGACGATAAAACTCCCCGACCTTAAGGGCAATACATTCACCATAACGAACATCGGAAGCATTGGCGGGATTTATTCCACGCCGATAATTAACCTTCCGGACGTAGCCATCCTCGGCGTTCACAGGATAAGGGACCTGCCGCGTGTGGTTGACGGGGAGATAAAAATACGAAAGATCCTGCCTCTGGTGCTTTCATTTGACCACAGGGCGCTTGACGGGGCGCAGGCTGCACGTTTTATGAATACACTTATCGACCATCTGAAAGATCCCGATCTCCTCCTCCTGGACGTGGTCTGATGGTAATGGGGGACCTCGTTACCGGATGTGATGTCCTTGTCGTTGGCGGGGGGCCGGGCGGATACACGGCGGCTATCAGGGCAGCCCAGCTCGGAAAAGATGTTTTACTTGTGGAAAAGCACGACCTTGGGGGTGTGTGCGTTTACCGCGGCTGCATCCCTTCAAAGACATTGATACATGCCGCCAATTTTATCTATGATATAAAAAATCCGGGAAACATCGGAATTAAAACTTCGGTTGAATTCGATTATAAAAAGATACAGGCGTGGAGATTCGAGGTCGTAAAGAAACTCAGGGACGGCATTACTCACCTCTGCAAGAAATACGGCGTGCAGGTAATGAAAGGCGAGGCTTTTTTTGAGTCCTCAAATAAGGCAAGAGTGACGCTGCCTGACGGCGAAACCTCCACCATCCAGTTTGAGAAAGCGGTAATTGCCACAGGCTCGCGTTCTTCTGATTTCCCCGGATATCCCTACGACGGTAAATTTGTCATTAACTCAAATGATGCCCTCGGGCTTATGAAAGTGCCTGAGGAAATGGTGATAATCGGCGCCGGGTATATCAGCATTGAGCTTGGAACCATGTATGCCAAGCTGGGAACAAGAATAAGGATAATCCAGCGCTCCTCCCGAATCCTCACAAAATTCGACCCGGAACTTGTTGAAGTTGTAAGCCAGAAGATGAAAAAGCTGGGGATGGAAGTTTATTATAATTCCAGCCCGCAAGGCATGCGCAAGGAAAAGGACAAGGCAATTGTGACAATAGCGGATAACACCGGGAAGAAAACAGATCTCCAGGCAGACAAAATAATGGTAGCCGTTGGCGTAAAGCCCAACAGTGAAAATCTTGGCCTTGAAAATACAAAGGTTGAACTTGATAATAAAGGTTTTATTAAAGTTGATGATAAACGCAGGACAACCGATCATGAAATATTTGCGGTCGGGGATGTGGCAGGAGCCCCACTCCTGGCGCATAAGGCTTTCAGGGAAGGAAAGGTCGCAGCCGAGGTCATTGCAGGTTTGCCGAGCGCTTTTGATAACAGGGCAATACCAGCAACGGTCTTTTCAGACCCTGAGATAGCCACCGTCGGCCTGGGTGAAGAAAGCGCACGAAAAGCAGGTTTTGAAATAAGTACGGGAAAGTTCCCTTTCCGCGCTTCGGGAAGCGCGCTTACCATCGACAGGCCGGAGGGGTTTGTGAAGGTGGTTGCAAATAAAAAAACCGGCGAGATACTGGGGATACACATAGTCGGAACCCACGCTTCCATGCTGATAAGTGAAGCCTCGCATACCATAGAGATGGCAGCTTTGCTTGAAGACCTGGCAGGAACGATCCATCCTCATCCCACGCTTCCCGAAATGCTGGCAGAGGCATCAGAGGTGGCGCTGGGGAAGGCGATACATCTCTGAGCTATTCCTTTTCTTGATTGGTACGATTCCCTGAGCTCTTCTGGCAGTCGCAGCAGCAGTATTTTATTACTATAAATATAAATCAGGAAAATTATACTTTATATACTATGACAAAAATTAATAAGTGTATAATATGGATGGATCTATAAACCAATTTCCTGAACAGGAAGCAAGAGATAATATTGATAAACAGCTTCATGCCGCCGGATGGGCAGTGCAGGATAAGGATAGAATTGACTGGAATGAAAGTATTGGTATTGCCATC
>CABMIA010000196.1 GCA_902386085.1 uncultured archaeon | reverse complement strand
CGCGAGTATGATGAAAAGGAAATAGCGGTTGCCCTCTATAGAGATAAAAAAGTATCCCTTGCCAGGGCTGCCAGTATAGCTGGTGTTTCAATAAAGATGAAGGAGATCCTGAAAGAAAAAGGAATAAAAATAAGACTTGGCGCTGAGGGTTCCAGAGAGCTTAAAGAGGACTATGAAACCCTGAAGGAGATCAAAGATTGATAGTCCTGGATACCAGCGTAATAAGTGCATTCTGCGAGATCCGAAAGTTTCAACTGCTGCATGATATTTTGAAACGTCTTAATGTTGGGGCTGTCATTCCACACACCGTGGAGAAGTAAGATTGCAAGAAAAGAGCAATAAAGATCACAGGAACGCTTGAATAGTCAAGACAAATAAAACTATATAGTACGCAAACAATAAAAGAGTAATAAATAGTAATGATTATGTAAAGTAATATTTATAATAATAAATATATTCGCTCTAAGATGCTTTAACAAAAATGAATGTGTCTGAAGTTGTTTTTGTATAGGATGGGTGAGGAAAGTTATATCATAAAATTATTTATCAGTCTATTTGAATATTGTGAGTTGACAAAATGAATCAAAAAATAATAAAATTCATTCGTTATCCGGGGGGAAAACAAAGAATTTTAGACCATATCCAATTCGTTTTAAGATAAATAGGAGTATTTGGGAGGAAGGTAAAACATTTGAACAATTTTATTTATTTCTGCGGCAGCAGTAATGATTATAGGAAGTTTCAGCAAAAAAAGTTACACTCCCACACACCATTTACGGACATTTATCTTTAATCATTTCAAATAAAATGGTATTATAAACCGTCTCAATATCAAACGTCAGCCCCCATTCAAGTCCATCTTTGGCCATATCTAATTCTTCTTCAGTCAGATATCTGCCGATTGCCCGCATCGCCTCATACTGCATTGTTTCTTTAGAAATATAGAATAATAATTCTTCTTTGTTAATTGTTTCCATATCTAAGTAAACCACCTAGACATCCGTTTTTCTACCTCTTCATGAGGTATCCACTTTCCTTGTTCAAGCTCCTTCAAACCAGCATCGACCTGTTTTTTGAAATCTAACTCTTCCATGATATCATCCTGCTGACTCAAGCAATTATTTTAAGTTTACTAAGCAACCGCCGCCTGCCTCACTTTATTGACCAGCACATCCAATTTCTTGATCATTTCCTGCATAACCTCAACCACATTTTCTTCAAAATAATCCTCCTTGCACTGCGCACATATCCACGCTGGCACGTCATGGATCAATAAATGATAATCTGCCCTATCCAGCGTATAGGTGGCTTTTCCCTGTTTCATTTCTCCTGCACAAAAGTGACACTGCATCATCTTATCCTCCCTCTCTCCTTCAAACACCCCACCGCCTCCGCCACCCCTGCCCCGTGCTCCCCCTCCGTAACCATATCCGCCACCTCCTTCAACTTCGGATGCGCATTCCCCACAGCCACGCCAAACCCTGAGGCACTCAGCATCTCGATATCATTGGGTGAATCCCCGATAGCCACAAACTCCTTCGCATCCATGCCCATCAGTTCAGCGATGCGCTTGAGCCCTGTGCCTTTGTCCATCCTTTTGCTTTTGATATGCACGGCAAAACCCGTATCCACGATATCGACTTCCGTATAATCCCTGAGGAGTTCTCTCGCCCTTTCCACATCAAAGTTGCGCCGCAGGCCGATCTCAGTCTTCCTGTACTCAGGGTCGATCCGCTCAAGAGGAAAATGTTCATTCAGGGATTCAAAGGCTTCCTCGCATTCTTTCATGTGCGAGGTATCGGATTCGACGATGCCGCATTCTACAACGCCGCCGTTCTCAGCTATCACGATGCCGCCGGTCCCGACAAGTTTCGCGACCGCGCGCACAAAACAGAGGATGTTCCCTGAGGCGATCACCACCGGAACTTCCAGGCTGCGCAGCGCATCGACCGCCCTGCAATCGATGCTTCTGTCGCTGTATGTAATCGTCCCGTCAACATCCACCACGATTGCATTGAATTCCATTATTATATACTTCCTCTTATATACAAAAACCACCATTAAACGCCATACACGAACAACTAATCTGCGTTCATCTGCGGTTCGTTTTTTAATTATACCCTTCTAACGAACTAATTGATCAATTATACCACTTAATCCTTAAGCCCTTCCGTAGTGACCGAGAATATCGCCTCGCCCTCCGGAAGGTTGGGCGAATCCACAAGCCTTGCTATCCTCTTTTCTCCCTTGGATTTCCGCAGGTACAGCCTGAACGTCGCGGTGTGCCCCACGATATGCCCGCCTATGGGTTTGGTGGGATCGCCGAAGAACGCATCAGGTTTGGCCATCACCTGGTTGGTCACGAGGATTGCAGCGTTGTACAAGGTTCCGAACTTCATCAACTCATGCATGTGCTTGTTAAGCTTCTGCTGCCTGTCAGCCAGCGTACCCCTGCCCACGTACTCTGCCCTGAAATGTGCTGTCAGAGAATCAACTATGAGCAAACGTACAGGTTTATCCGAATCCTTTAATTTGTTCGCAAGGTCGTTGGCGGTATCCACAAGCAATATCTGATGATTTGAATTGTATGCCTTTGCCACATGTATATTCTTCAGGAACTCTTCAGGATCGTAATCCACGCCTTTTTTCGCAGATAACCCCTTTACCATCTGGGTTATTCTCTCAGGCCGAAATGTGTTCTCCGTGTCAATGATAATAACTGAGCCGTCAAGACCACCTTCGCTGGCAGGCAGTTGCGCGTTCACAGCCATCTGGTGCCCCACCTGTGTCTTCCCTGAGCCGAACTCACCGTAGAATTCGGTTATTGCCTGGGTCTCGACACCCCCGCCCATCAGGTCGTCAAAAGCCTTTGTGCCGAAGCTGAGTTTTCCAACGAGCTTTCGCCGCTCAAGCACCAGGTCACCTGTCTCAAAACCTCCGACATCAGCAGCCTGGCGCGCCGCGTTGATGATCTTCTGCGCGGTTGATTCGCCGATCTCCGCAATACTTGCAAGTTCGGAGGACGACGATACTGCTATAGCTTCGATCGAGCCGTAACCTGCTTCTTTCAATTTATCTGCTGTCGCGGGCCCAACGCCCGGTAGATCTTCTAATCCCTTTCTTTCTGCCATATTGTTTCTCCAGTGCACGTTTTAATCGATGCTTGGTGCACAATTATCACACTTTCAATCTTCACACGATGTTATATACCTTGCCAGAGCGGGGTGAAACTAATATTCAGTGTTTTCAGTGTTATTTCCGCACTACCTGTATGCGTGTCCGCGCGCCCGCGCTCAGTTCCACTTCCTCGTTCCTGCCCGATTTCGCATACGCGTCAATAATACGTACTTCGCTCCCTATGTCGAGTTCATTTACAAGCTCTGCATGTTCGCCCCACAGCGCCACTTTTATGCGCCCTGTATCATCAGAGACATAGATGTTCGAGACTTTGCTCTTTGTGCCGTCCTGGCGCTCGAATTCCCTTATCTCATCGATCCCAGAGACAAAACCTCCAACGCTGTATGCCGAGTTGATCCCGATATCTGCAATTGGAGTAAGGGTTTCATAATACTCAACCGCTGCGCTGCTTAGAACTATGCTCCCGCCCGAACCCAACTGGATCTCTGTCTGGTTGCTGAACGTATTCTCACGTGAAT
The DNA here is from genome assembly GCA_902386085.1 of uncultured archaeon. Lineage (GTDB taxonomy): Archaea > Halobacteriota > Methanosarcinia > Methanosarcinales > Methanoperedenaceae > Methanoperedens. The sequence continues at coordinate 4,235 of CABMIA010000196.1, read as the reverse complement.
AGGCATTCATTACCTCAACCGTGTCCCCGGCCTTGAAACCCGGTGCATCTGCCTTTGCATCCCACAGCGTCACCCTTATCTTGCCTGTCTGATCCCCCAGCGTAATAGTTCTCACTTTTCCGGTTGTTCCGTCCTTGCGCTGGAAAGTCTTCACAGTTCCCAGGTCCACAACTTTGCCTATTATATTCAGACCGTTCATTCCGGGCTTGATTTCACTTATTTTCAGGGGTTTTAGGTTTACGCTCACGTCTTTGTTGACATGCTCTATGCTTCCCCCGCGCCCCACGTTGACCTCAAGTCCGCGCTGCCCTTCCTTAATATATCCTTTTACCTTGAGGCTCTGCCCTGCTTTTATATCCCCTATCTTCACGAGGTCCGAGGCTTCATCCCACAGGGCAGCCTTGATGGAACCAGTGTCATCTGCAAGCGTCAGGTTAACCACGCGGCCAACAGTGTCGTTATCGCGCGAGAATTCCCTGATATCGCCAATCGAGATCACCTTTGCGATAAAGACCACATTGCCCTTATCAGGTGCCATATCCCTGATCTTTATGGCTTCATCTACTCCTAACTCGTTTGCAACAAGCAGCGCTGCGGTTTTTGAGTCACAAAGGCCGTTCATCATTGTGACTTTTTCTTCTACTTTCGCCTTGAATTCATCAGGCTTGAGCTTTCCCTCAAGCTTTTTGTAAACCTCTTCAATCTCTTCGAAACTCACCATGGTATTCTAAAAAGAAAGGGTCGGATAAAAGGTTTATGGTTTGTAAGCTTTACTCGTATATCCAGGTTTCATCCATACGCGAGTAATTAATTATCTCGGATTCCTTAAAATGAATGTCTATTTCCCTTTTTGCCGACTCAGGAGAATCGCTGGCATGTACGACATTTCGTCCCGTATCAAGGGCAAGATCCCCGCGTATGCTGCCTGTAGCAGCATTTGCTGGATTTGTAGCGCCGTTAATCGAGCGCATCACAGCGACAGCGTTCTTACCTTCGACAACCATCGAAACAGATGGCCCTGAGGTTATGAAATCGATCAATGATTTAAAAAAAGGTTTCTGGGCATGTTCAGCGTAGTGTTTCCTGGCATGATCCTGAGATATGGTATTCATCCGCAGTGCAACAATTTTAAGTCCTCTCTTCTCGATCCTGCTTACCACTTCGCCTACAAGCCCGCGCTGTACGCCATCGGGTTTTACCATGACATAGGTGCGCTCCAAGATTTCACCTTATTTCGCGGTTTTCCCGCGTGCTTTACGTCCGGCCTCGGTCCATCGTACCTTGCGGGGCAGCCTCCCAAGGTCAGAATTTCCCTGGCATTTGGATGAGCAGAAATACAGCACAGTTCCATCTTTTCTTGCATAGAGTTTGCCTGTGCCCGGTTCTATTGCTCCTCCGCAAAAAGAGCATTTCCTTTTTTCCATGACCTCACCTTGACATTAATTTTTTGGCTTCTCGGGATGTCTCAAGCAGCATCAGGATATCGCCATTTTTTATAGGGCCGACCACATTACGGGTAATGATCCTGCCTTTATCCCTGCCATCGAGTATCCTGCACTGCACTTGCATGGCTTCCCCGTGCATTCCTGTTTTACCGATTACTTCGATTACTTCGGCAGGATATCCGGTTTCTTCGTCAGCCATGATCTCACTTCTTCAGTGCCTGGACTTTCTGCGCCACTTCTTCGACTAATTCTTTGCCTTTTCCAGGTTCTATTATCGCCGCAGCCCCGCTGCCCACGGTCAATCCGCTGGCGGCGCCCAGTTCTACCTGTTTCTTGACAAATATGTAAGGGGTATTCTTTTCATCGCAAAGCGGAGGCAGATGCGCGACTATTTCAGGCGGATTAATATCCTCACTGATCAATACGAGTTTCGCGATACCGCGTTCTATTGCCTTTGTGGCTTCATTTGTTCCTTTCTTGATCTTTCCGGTGTCCCGCGCCATTTCAAGAGCTTCCAAAGCTTTATTGGCTAAATCTGCGGGAACTTCAAATTTGATATACATTTGTGCCATATTAACTCCTTCAGGAATAATTTCCTTCATTATTCATTTGTTAAAAGTATCGGCCTCACTACGGCATAGGTCTGTATATAATTTGTGCTTAAGAGCTTTCTTCGCTCAATACTGTGAACATGTCAGGTCCGCCTATTTTAACCACAGTATAGTTTCCGTTCCGTATTATAGAGTATTGGGCAAAACCTTTTTGTGTGCTGCCGGTTTTTAACTGGTTAAGTTTTTTGAGGGTACTCGAGTTTGCATTCAAGTAGACTGTAGTTCTTTCGTAATTTCCACTGGTTTCTTTAACACCCATATAAAATTGGTCTGCGAAAGTCACATTGGAATTTATTTCCTGGAACGGTGCTTCATCAACATTGCTGAGAAGGCCTTGATATTTGTCATAGGAAGTATTTGTTTTATTCAGACTATTGATAATAGTCAGGACATCAACCGTAGTTTTATCGTTTACAGTATATATAATTGGATTTCCCAGTATATTTATGGCCCCTGTATCCTGTCTTCTGAGTATATTGGTTGTATTGGGCAATACGATATAATCAAAATCATTTTTTTCAGGAAACATCGTGCTCAGTAGAAGGAAGTTTGGAACACCTTCTTTCGGGCTCGGCAAAGTTGCATAATACATTTTTGTAGTATTTGACTTGTAAAGCGAATCCACTTCGTTTACCGGTAATACACTTTTTGTCCACTGCACCATCTGAGGCGTCATGCTTTCAAGATCCGCATAGGAAGCCGAAATTGCTCCAACAGGCGTCATATTCAGAGCATCCGAAATGGAATAGAATGGCTGGTTTATGACCCATAGATCAGGATTATACTTCTCCTGCCCGGATGAGGGATTCTGGGTTTCCTGGTTGATATCACTTCTCGGGCTTGTCATTACATAAGCCACAGGCACGATTATCATGATTAAAATCATAAAAGCTGCGAGTAATTTGTATGCATCCTGCTTTTTCATGCACCCTCTTACGCATTTCTCATATTAAAACATCACGTAATGTTTATATACAATGTACTCGTTTATACATTAATGTACAAAATTGTACAGTGATAGTTATGAAAGAATATATCCAGAAACTCATCCAAAAGCAGAGCCTGACTACAGAAGAGGCGCAGCTTGCAATATCAAAAATCTTCACCGAAGCGACCGATGCGCAGATAGCGGCTTTTTTGACGGCGCTGAAACTGAAAGGTGAAACGCCTGCAGAAATTGCTGGACTTGCGCTTGGTATGAAGAAAGCCGCCAATATCATAAACCCGAAAGTTCATGGGACGCTTGTGGATACGTGCGGTACTGGAGGCGATTCAACAGGTACTATCAACGTGAGCACCGGCGCAGCGCTCGTGGCTGCTGCCTGCAACGTTCCTGTCGCAAAGCACGGCAATTATTCCATCACATCAAAATCAGGAAGCGCCGATGTGCTAAGAGAGCTCGGGGTAAAGATAGACTCATCTCCCCGGGACGTTGAAATGACCATCGAGAAAGTGGGCATCGGGTTCATGCTTGCACCTGTATTTCATCCCTCGATGAAGCGCGTGGCGCAGATCAGGCGCGACCTGGGTTTCAGGACAGTTTTCAATATCCTTGGGCCGCTTACCAATCCTGCAAATGCAAAGGCGCAGGTGATCGGTGTCTTTGACGCTTCCCTGTGCGAGCCTGTGGCATCGGTGCTGAATATCCTTGGCACCAAAAAGGCGCTTGTGGTTCACGGAAGCGGCATGGACGAGATTTCAAACACAGGAGAGACACGGATAGTGGAATTGAACAACGGCAGTCTCACCAAATATTCCGTGACGCCTGAGAAGCTGGGTATCAGGCGCGCCACCGCTGGCGATATCGCAGGCGGCACACCAGAAGAAAACGCACGGGATATCGTGGAGATCTTAAAAGGGAAAAAAGGGGCAAAACGCGATATCATTGCCATCAATGCTGGCGCGGCTCTCCTTGTTGGCGGGAAAGCAGAAACACTGGCAGCCGGGATAGCATTGGCGAACCATGCAATTGATAACGGCAAAGCCCTGGATAAGCTGAAAGACTTTGTGGGGGCAGCGGGTGACCAGGAAAAACTTGGGCGTTTTTTATAATTTGATTTTAGAGAATATGGATAAGCAATTGAACCTAAAAAATATTGTTTTGATAGGACGAACATTTGAAGAGTACAATAAAATGTTCGATTTAGATAAATTGCCTATAAATGAACAAATTCTCGAT
>CABMIA010000195.1 GCA_902386085.1 uncultured archaeon | reverse complement strand
TGTTACAGTAGGATTACCCCAAATGGATGGGGCAGCTTATTCTGCAATTTGTGATGTGACTTGCTTGTCGCGACGTGAAAATCCGTATGATCCGTGTCATCCGTGTGCCTTCGTCTAACCTATGTTTATTCCAATAAACCACCGGTGCCCAAAGATGGGTTGAAAAAGATGCGTGAGAATGTTGATGCTATGGGAAATTTAGCTTCAAGATGCGATTGTGGTTGTACGGGATTATGTGGCGCGCGCCGGGATTTTATCGGAGAGGGTTTCCGTTATTTAAGACTTGAAGTTGCTCACTTTGTGGACGTTGTGAATGCAGATTGTCTACTTTCGCGCAAAAAAAAACATCCGTTGAGCGCCGCCCTGCCTTGATCAAAACGAACTATACAGATCTTAATTTGGCGGAAATATTTAAATAACAATCTCTTTGATATAAAGTATAGGAAAAAAGGGAGGTTAGATATGGAATTCAAGATACCCCATTCGTTGAAATCAGAGCATGAGGAGCTTCATGCAGAACTTGCAAGGGCGACCCGGGTGAAAGGAAAAATAGGAGAATCTGCAAAAGCTGTCGCTGAGATACTGCATCCCCATTTTATGAAAGAAGAAGAATATGCAATGCCGCCACTCGGATTACTGTCGTCTGTGGCAGAAGGGAAAGTTACCGATGAGATGAAAAGCGTTCTCATGATGACAGACAGGTTAAAATCCGAACTTCCTCAAATGCTTGATGAACATAAGGCCATAATTGCCGCACTCAGGTTACTTATCGATGCAGCAAAGAAAGAAAATAAAATGGAATATGTACACTTTGCTGACAAACTTATATCGCACGCAAAGAACGAAGAGGAAGTTCTGTATCCGGCATCCATACTGATCGGGGAATACCTGAAACTAAAGTAATCGAAAGGAGTGATATTATGACCAAATTTAAAATAGTGATTGAAAGACCATTATGCATTTCCTGTGAAAGCTGCGTCAACATCTGCCCTGAATTCTGGGAGATGGCTCCTGATGGTTTCTCCCACTTAAAAGGTTCAAAAAGATCAGGTAGGAACGAGGACAGGGAATTGGACGATGCGGGCTGCAACATAGAAGCTGCAGAGAATTGCCCGGCTACATGCATACACGTGTATGAAAACGGGAAGAAAATCATTTGAGATATTTTAATGAGAAACAAATTATAATGAGGTAACTATGTTTAAAAAAATTGACCATATAGAAATCATACCGCGGAATCTGGATAAAACCATCGGGTTCTATACAGGTATCCTGGGGTTTAAGATCAAACAGCGCCAGAAGGTAGAAGTACCTCCCCTGGAAGAGATTGTTTATATTGAGCTCAATGGGTCGGTCATAGAGCTTATGCAGGTCAGGAATCCTGCTACTGCCCCTCAAAATCCGTGGCAGGCCGGTTACAGGATGATCGCGATCGAGGTAGATGATATGGATAAGGCCGAAAATATCTTGCGGGTAAAGGAGTGGAGATAACCTGGGGGCCGGTAACTCTCGGGAGATCAAAAAGAGCTGAAATAAAAGACCCTGACGGGCTGTCTATCGAGCTCAGGCAGTGGTAGAGCCAGTTCGCTTATCACGCAGAGTGCTCAATAAACATTTTCAGTGCCAAGGCCCCGTTATGCACTTCATCCCTTGCCGCATAAACAAAAGTGACGGTTTCCTCTTTGCTTTTTTGTTTCAGGAATTTGATCATATCCTGTTTATCCTCAAGTTCTTTCCAGTAGCGCCTGCGGAATTCTTCCCATTTTGCGATATCATGGCCAAACCATTTCCTCAACTCAGGACTTGGTGCGATGTCCTTTAACCAGAGATCCACAGCAGCGCGATCTTTAGTAAGACCACGAGGCCAGAGCCTCTCGACAAGTATCCTGAAACCATCCTCTTCCAAAGGCTCTTCGTAAACTCGTTTCAATTTGATCAAGTTTTTTTTTTCCTTCGGTTTGCCCGGAACCGGTCAGGCCATTTTGTCAGTTTCTACTTCAGGCTTATTTTTTATATGCGAGTGCTCCTGTCAGTACCGCAATTATACCCACAAGTACAAATCCGAAGCCTCTCATGGCGAACATAGCGTCGACGGCAGATGCGATTCCCCAGAATATCAGGAAAAACCCGACTCCTGAAAGCATGATCGAAACCCCGATAATGAATAACTTCTTTCTTGATTTCTCTAAAGCTTCTGACAGATCAAAGGAAAGGCTTCCATGCTTTTCTACTTCTCCAAAACCCTCAAGTATTGATGTTGAAAGGCCATGGAGAAAATTCACTATGTCCTCTTTCTGCACTAGTTTTTTCCCCTTGCCATCAGGTAACCCACTATAAGTCCCCCGGCAAATGCTCATTCTACATAGGCAAGAGGATTTTCTCTTATCTTCCCTTCAGTAAAATCTTTTTTTTCACAAACTATTTTAGTTAGTTCTTCAACTTTCGCGGTTAAAGATTCTAACATTTTTGATGTATCTGTTTCTTCTGACATAACAATTTAACCCCATTAATGTATTTGTTGGCGGGTCTATATATATCTTCACCATCTAAAATTAAATGCTTTAAAGATTATGAGCATTTAATCAAAAATAACAGAACTATCCAGTGTTTATATATGCAGCTACAAAATGCCTCTAAAAAGACCAATCCTTTGGAACAACCTCCCCTGTCATTCTGGAGCCTCCCTGCCGCCGAACTGCTTGCGCGACTCCGGACAACACCGCAGGGCATTACTGGCGATGAAGCCTGGCAGCGACTAGCACGTTATGGCTCCAATCTCCTTTCGCCCAAAAAAAGATCGGATGATCTCTCGCTTTTACTCAGCCAATTCAAAAGTCCCATTACCCTTATACTTCTCTTTGCAGCAGGATTATCTTTTTTCCTTCATGAACATGTTGACGTTCTGATTATCCTGGCGATCGTCTTCATTAGCGGCCTCCTGGGATTCTGGCAGGAACGGGGAGCAGCTAATGCAGTCGAGAAGTTACTTGCTATCGTTCAAATAAAAGCCACGGTGCTGCGTAATGGGATCCCCGTAGAAATCCCGGTTGAAAAGATCGTGCCAGGAGATGTTATTATCCTCAGCGGCGGAGATGTCATTCCCGGCGACAGCTTCATCCTGGAGTCCAAAGACCTGTTTGTCGATGAAGCCACACTGACAGGTGAAACATATCAGGTAGAAAAGGCCGGAGTGCTGGCAAAAGAGACGCAGCTCGGAAAGAGGAACAACACGCTTTTTATGGGTACTCATGTAGTGAGCGGCAGCGCAAAAGCCGTAGTTGTCAGCACGGGAACGGAAACCGAATTCGGTAAAGTTTCCGAGAGCCTGAAACTGAGGTCTCCTGAAACGTCATTTGAAAGGGGTGTCCGCCGGTTCGGGTATTTCCTCATGGAGATCACCCTGCTCCTGGTAATTTTCATTTTCGCCATCAACGCATATCTGGGGCGACCGGTACTGGAATCACTTCTTTTTTCCCTGGCGCTTGCAGTCGGCCTGACACCACAGCTTCTGCCGGCGATAATCAGTGTGAACCTTTCACACGGCGCAAAACGCATGGCGTCGCAGAAAGTGATCGTTAAACGTCTTGCCTGGATTGAAAACTTTGGGAGCATG
>CABMIA010000194.1 GCA_902386085.1 uncultured archaeon | reverse complement strand
ATCCTTTTCAAGCTCCTCCTGCGGTGTTCTTATATAATCCTGCGGCGTCCTGTATTTTTTAAAGAGAGTCTTTGTGACCTCATTTACACGCGCGTCGGTGCACTGGGCAGAAAGTATGGTGGCAACCAGCAGTTCCAGGGGAGTTGCGTAATTGAGCGCTATCTTTACGCCGGAGTAATTCTTTTTTAAGAGTGTGATGATTTCATTAACCTTTCCTTCCGCCATGATATCTGATATTGGCTGCAAATATAATTAAGACTTTTGAGTCTTTATTTATAATTTCATGTACTCCCTCAAAACCGTGGTGGCATAACCTCCTTTTGGCAATGAGAACGCAATGGCAAGTTTTGTCCTTCCATAATTGAGTTCATCCTCAGCAACATCAAATTCTGGCCTCACAGGCAGTACGATCTCCCTTCGCAGCCCTTTTGAGGAAAGTTCAGGCATAGCAGGGATGCGGAATTTATCAAGGTCGACGCCCAGATCAAGAACCACCCCCCTTTCCGCATCACCTGGTGCGCCCTCTGCGAAATCGGTATCATATCCCACAAGCGGCGCGGTAACAAATGCCCGCCCCCTGTTTATGAGGTTGCTTATTCCATCCAGGTTGTCCTTCGTGACCTTCTGCAGTCGGGATATATCAGGCATCCCCATCTCGTTTTTAAAACACACGATGTCCCCCTCATAAGCTTCATGTATCGACATGCCTGATGCGATGCGTCTGCTCAGGATGATATTGAAGATATATGATTGATAGGCATGCAGGAACATCTTCTGTAAATTCGGGGACAGTACCCTGAATGCACCCGTATAATCCTCAGGGTAGGCGATCAGGTGATTCATCATCGCCCTCTCGAACTGGAGGCGGAGCGGGTACATTTTCAGCCCTTCCTTGAAATCGCCCGTATCCAGCACATACTGGCGCACTTTTTTTATCTCTTCCGGTTCATCAGGAAATGGTCTTGCTATATAAGTTAGCGCTGCATCCCTGAAATCTCCCTGGAGAATAGCCTCGCCAACGACATGCGTCACCGGTCTATTCTACCCGAACCTCTGGACACCAAAGAAATTCGGCGCGCCTTTTTCAAGTTCCCCGCGTATGGCTTTCACCCTGGAAATGGTTTCTTCTGCTGGCAGATCGATACCCCTTACCGTGATCTTAAACTTATTGCCCCACAGGTCTCCGAGGCTTATTTTCTTGTTTGAGCGTCCTATCACTTTTAGCTCCACGTCCTTCAACCTGACCCTTGCAAGCTCCTCCTCACCCAGATCCCAGATGCTTATCTTCTGACTGGTAAGCGCCCGTTTATCTTTTGTGCCAGCCCATCCAAACCTGTTCTGGCTCACCCGCAAGATGCGGGATAGCTCGCGGATGAGATGATGGGTATCCCAGTTTCGCTTTATAAGTTCAACGATAAGATAATTTCCGTTTGCGGCCTCTATCCTGTTTGTGAGCTCTTCCACACAGAAGTCGTCGATTTCCTGCCGTATCCTTCCCCCGATCCCGGGAGTTCTGGTATAATATAGACCGATACCGATTGCATCATCAGCGCTGATAAAAACACCTCTTTCTGCCAATAATGGAGGTTGTAGTTTAAAAACTGTCTTTTGTCAATCATTTAAGGGAGCCGACCGGGGAAACTATTTAAGTTCCAAAATCCATGTTTATTACAAGGAAGTGGGAACTGCATGCCTATTGATCCGGATTTCATGAAAAAACCTGTTGCCGGAGAACACAACGGACATAAGGTCAGGGGTGACGTGAAGCCTCCCGGGAAGCTCGGCGTACACGGCACTTCAGTCGCGCTTGACCAGGATTGCTGCAATGGCGACGGTATTTGCATCTCGGTCTGCCCGGTCAGCGTCTTTGACTGGGTCGATTCCCCGGGACACCCGGAATCCCAGCGGAAATCCGATCCTGTGAATGAGCCGGACTGCATATTCTGCAGGGCGTGCGAGGCGCAATGCCCGACGCATGCTATTCGGATTACCGAACTTTGACCCAACGTAATCTATTTACATGCCTTTACCCTTTTAGCCGTCGTGAAAGCAGTACTTGGTCTTGAAGACGGAACGTTCGTCAGAGGAGAAGGAATGGGAGTAGAAGGAGTCGTTCAGGGCGAGCTTGTTTTTACCACACAGTACACAGGCTATGAGGAAGCGCTGACCGATCCCTCATATAAGGGACAGATACTATTGTTCACATACCCTCTCATAGGTAATTATGGAATAAGTGGTGAAACCTTCCAGTCAGATGGCATGAAAGCAGAAGGGCTGGTAGTGAGGGAAGCATGCGATCATCCTTCCCACCACAGGTCGCGCCGTTCGATCTACGAATTTCTAAGGGATGAAGGAAAATCAGGCATAATGGGAGTGGATACCCGTATGCTTACCATAAAAACAAGGGAGCACGGCACCATGAAAGCAGCAATAGTCGTGGGAGATGATAACGGTGAAGAAGCGGTCAGGCTTGCAAGAGAACAACCGGACATTGGGAACCTTGATCTTATATCAATGGTCACATGCAAAGAACCGTATCGGGTAAATGGGCGTGAGGATGGCGGCAATGTTGTGCTTATGGATTTCGGCGTTAAAAGAAACATCATCAAAAGCCTGAACAACAGGGGAATCAACGTCACCGTTGTCCCGGCAACGACCCGGGCAAAGGATATAATAAAATACGAACCCAATGCAATCCTTTTATCTAACGGCCCCGGCGACCCCCAGCAGGCTGCCACAGGCATTTCGGTTGTAAAAGAGCTTGCAGGAGAGCTTCCCATCTTCGGTATCTGCCTTGGGCACCAGATCATTTCCCTCGCTCTCGGGGGAGAGACATACAAGATGAAATTCGGCCACCGCGGGGCGAACCAGCCCGTAAAGGACCGCAAGAGAGGTATCGTATATATCACATCCCAGAATCACGGCTATGCGGCGGATGAAAACAGCATTGATGAAAAAGAGGCATCGGTCACCCAGATAAACACCAACGATGGTACGGTCGAGGGACTAGAGCACAAATACCTGGATATCATGTCCGTGCAGTATCATCCTGAAGCGCATCCCGGGCCTCTTGATACAGAGAAGATTTTCTTTGACAGGGTTGCAGAGAAGATAAAAACAATCAAGGTCAGGGTTAAATAACTGTTATATCCTCCACCTGTCGTCGATAGGGAAACACTCGTTTATCCACATCAGGATATTTTTGTTATAGATGATACTGTATTCCCTGGATAGCACAGGGATATCCCCAAAGAAATCATGACTGACTATTTCCATCCTGCGGATGTCTCGCCTGGTCTCAAGCTTGTGATCGCGTAAAATCCTGCCTATCGGGATATCCGCCTTCATGAGATCGTTCCTTACGGCCTTGGGCATTCTCTTAATTGGCGCCAGGGACTTTGCCAGAACGAATACGGTGTCGCCCACGCTCAGTGTCACAAGGCGGCTGTTAACCTCATCGTTTTCTTTTATTTCCAGAAGCCCTGCAATCTGAGGTGTGGCTTTTGTCAAACCCTGTTCAAGGGTTTTAACCTCAACGCTTTTCCCTGTGAGCACCTCAAGAAGCTGGGTTACCGAGCCGTCTGTGCCTGCACAGATACGGAGGATGGCTGGGATCTGGGGTCTTCTGAGGATGTCCCACAAAATTAATCGCCCTGGACTTCTTTCTTGGCTTTTGCCAGACGTTCCTTGGCTGTGTAGCCAGTGGCCTCTTCCAGAAATTCCCTGAATCGCCTGTTCGTGTCAAGAATAACATCATTTCCTGCACCCTTGTTGGATTCTGAATCCACACACAGTTTCTTTTTATCGATCCACACAGCCAGCCGCACAAAAACGCCGTAGCTCACTGTAAACTTGCCGTTCTCATCTTTTATTTCGGCGGGAAAATTCTTCGCCAGCACGTCACGGATTCTTGCAGGATCCGGTGAAAAACCTCTTTTTAATGAATACTCCTGAATAATATCACCTTGCTATTGAATGTTTACTTAAGATTATAATTTTTCGCTGATGCAGTTTAAGATGTGCCTTTATGCTACTGCGAGTCTTTTCTCAAAATCTGCGATCTTAAGCTCAAGGCAGTTATTTTCTCTATAACCGGTATCCGCTTTTCGATTGAGTCAAGCCTTGTATTAATAGCTTCAAATCTATAATCCATGCCTTCGAATCTATGACCCATTTCTTTCCTGAGGCTTTCAATCTCTGTTTTAGTTTCATTGCGGAGGCTATCTATCTTGACATTCAGATTCGATTCAAGGCTTTCTATCCTGGTATTTACCGCCTTTATCTCCCCGTGAACGGCTTTAATTTCCCCATCCAATTCACTGAGTTTAGGCAATAATAACCTTTCTAACCAGCCAGGTATCTTTTCTGCAGGCATAACCTGTATGTTAGATTGCATTCTATTTAATCTTAAGGTAATTCCGACTAATCTTTAGATAGTTATTTCTTATATAAAAGAGATTTTCAACCATATAGAAATCACTATTGGGTAAATTTAAGACCGGCCATTAAGTAAGATTAAAATTTCAAAGAATCCGTTCACACAAATTCAGCATCGCTATATGCCTTTATTGCCACAACATGCCCGTCATACCCGTTGATCTCTATGGTCTCGCCCCTTCCCCTTATCTCCCATATCGGGATATGCAAAAGCTCCATTTTCAGATTTATATCTCCGGGTTCAGGCGCAAATACCCGGTTTTCGAACACAATCGTATCCCCTATCATCTCATTCAGTCTTATTTCCTTTGAATGTTCACGTATGATAGCTTCCAGTGCTTTATCCAGAGCATCCTTTTTCGAAACTATTACCTGTTTGATCTCATAGTTCTGTGTAGGTACGAAGGTATTATCCTGGAAATCCTTATATTTAACAAATGAATTTTCTCCGGTAAGTGCGTGAATAACACCCTCACCTTCTGCAGCCAGGTCTATTGTTCTGGATTTGAACGTCTTCTGGGTACTGAAGGAATAACCATAGAACCAGACCGGAACAAATTTCAATTTCTGGCTTGTTGACCTGCCAATTTTTGCCTCGGCAATGGAAATCGCATCAGCTCTTCCAATATTGATCGGGACAGAACGGAGTATTATCTTGATTGTTTTCTCTTGATCTATTTTTTCATGTTCTGTCTGCTCATGAAGAACTTCTTCAGCTACAGGCTTTGCAGGAAGAACAGATTTTTCTTTGGTCAAAGGAAGCCCCGGATGTCCACGTTCTTCGAGAGCGCCCTCCAGCACGGCCCTGCCAACCCAGGATTCAAGCTCGCTTCTGTCCCAGACTACAAGCCCTTCATCAAGGGCGAGGGAGCGGGTTTTATCATCAACGAATTCCAGGATAATTATGCCCTTACCCCCATACTTCTGGACATTATTTGAAAAATGTCTCAGGTTATTGACGTTCGCAACAGTATCAAATTTTATGAAGATATGCTCTGAATCCCTTTCTGCAAGCAGGTCAGAGATATCGGAAGAATTTATACCATAACCATAGTGCATGAAAATCTTTTTTATGATATCAATTACTGCCTGCTTGTTCATGGGCATAATACTTCTCACCAGACTGAAATACTTTATCTTTGATGAACCCAATTATAACCTTGAATAAGTATGACAGATATCATGTTCATAATCTCAAGAATTGAAAGCATGATGTACCAGGTGACATTCGACCCTGTCAGCCGCAAAGGGAAAATAATCGCCAATATATCTATCATTAATGAGGGTGATCTCCAGAATGTTCTTGACCTTTTCAGGCAGGCAGTTCACAGCGGTCTCTCGGTCAGCCCCTACATCAAGATAATCCGGCCAGGTGAAAAAATAGGCAGTGTCAAAATCGAAAAAGGTAAAGTGGGAATAGCTACCGCATGCAGTATCACAATAGATGGCGTGCTGCTGAAGGCAGGAGTACCGGTCAAACCAAAATTCGGAGGGGTGGTCGAGATCCATGACGGCTCTCCTCTTAGATTTACAGACATACTCAGCTATGACAGCACGACAATAGATCCCCTTGATGTGCTGATGTCGCAGGAACTCACGTCAGTAACAGAGATGATCAATACAGGTTCGGGGAAGATACTTGCAAACCTGCGGGAAGCGCCGATGGCAGCGCGTAACATGATAGAGCAGGTGCTTGATTCGCTTGTCGAAGCAGGATTCTCCTGTATTCTTGAAGTCGGTGAACCCAACAGCGATATACTTGGAGTGCAGGTAGGAAGGGATAAACTCGGGATAGCGGTGATCGGGGGCACGAACCCCATGGCCCTTATGCAGGAGCATGGTATTGATGTTAACACGCAGGAAATGTCTATACTTCTTGATATCGAAGAGATGGGGCATATCGACGAGATAAAATAGGATAATTAATAATGCACTGAAGCTGCATACTGATTCTGAGACAATTACCTTATCTGTTCCCCTATTTTACTGTTCAGCGCTCTCAAAAATTCATCCTTTGCTTCTCTCGGTATGAAAGCCCCTGCTGCGATATCATGCCCGCCTCCCGCGCCTCCTACAGATTTTGCAGCCTCGCCTATTGCCACCCCGAGGTTGAGCCCTCTCCTGATGAGATCATAATTCCCACGCGATGAGACTTTTACCCCGCCGTCAGAATCTGCAAACGCGATAATGGGAAGGTGTTTGTTATCCAAAAACGAAGTGCTCATGCCTGCAATGATACCGACGATGGTTTCCCTGATCTTGTTTCCAGAATCAAAGTATTGCAGGTTTTCCATCTTTGTAGTCCCTTTCTCCTTAACGAGGTTCAGCCCTTCAACGAGGTTCTTCCGATGGTCATTGAGCAGCGTTATCGCTTCATCATATCTCTTGCCGCGGTCGCCCATGCATACAGCAAGCCCGATATCTGCATGGTCATAACGCGCGGTGGCATTAAGTAGTGTTGAATACTCAGACGCGTCCCGGACCTCAGTGCCCTCACGCTCGCGCAGCAATGTATACACTTCTCCCACCAGCCTCTGGATATTAAAAGCCTGCATCCCGCATGTGAGACAGAACTGGATGAGAGCCGAAACTATCTGCTGCTTTTCATTTGCTTCAAGGTCGATCCACCGCCTCCATTTCTCGCCGTGCTGTCGTATGCCGATCTTTTTCAGGAATTCAATACTTGTGTCTTCACTGCCTGTGATACCCGGCAGGTACGGATCAGAGGAATACTGCAGGAGCTTGAATATGGGACGGGTCTGTTTGCCGAACAGCAGCAGGTCTTTCTCAAAGCGCAGCGCGCCGTTCCTCGTGCCTTCTTCCAGTACCGACCTGTTAATCCCGATCAACTGCCCGTGCTTGACATGCTGCAGGTCTCCGACCGCGCCTACTATCGCAAGGTCAGCAAGGTCATTGTTGTCGCCAAGTGATGAAACCATTGTATAAGTAACACCTGAGCCGCTTATTTCAGTAGCCCCGTTTATCCCGAAAAGATGGGGGTTCAGGTGATGGTCATGTGTCCCGTGCGGCTGGTGATGGTCAGAGATGACGGCATTGATCTTTAATGAGTTTATCGCATCCAGCATTCCGCTCCCGAGGTCGGTGAAAACAACAAGCTCGGGATTCCGGTCGGCTATCCCTGTTAACGCCGACGTATCAAGCTGCTTGACAAAATGTGTTTCGTACTCGATACCTGCCCTTTCCAGGGCTTTTCCCATAATTGCGGCTGACGTTAAACCGTCGGCGTCGATATGCGATACCACAAGAGCAGATTTGTGCTTTTTAATGTATTCAGCGCACTTTTTAGCACCCAGTTGAAATGTCATCACGTTTTTATAGTTGTTTATATATTAAACTATTTTGCCAGCAGGGGGAAAGTATTACTTAAAGCCTTATGAGAAGATGATGCCGCCTTTAATCAGTGTTTCAGGAAAAAACAAAAAAAGGTGGGCTTAAGCCGTAACAGCAAATCTGCCCGTACTTTCTACTTTGATTCCCGAGATCTTCTCATGCGCCAGCTCTGCCGCCTTCTTTCCTGCAAGCAGCATGCCGCCGAACGTGGGTCCCATGCGCGGCGCGCCGTATGTGGAAGTGGCAGCCATGCCTGCAACTATCAGGCCGGGATATATCTCGTGAGTAAGCTCTACAGTTTGTTTCTCAGCCTCATCGACCCAGAGTGAGCCGCAGCCAGGTGGTTCCTCAATCGATAATCTCTTTTGCTGCCAGAGGCGCCTGACCATGGCAGAATCATGACCCGTGGCATCTATCACTACTTTTGACCTGATCGCTATGGGATCCATGCAGGTAATGAATTTAGGCATCTGCTGCACTGGATACCACTGGATAACCACACCTTCAACATGATCTTCTTTGAGGATCAGGTCTTCCACATTCGTG
Organism: uncultured archaeon; assembly: GCA_902386085.1. Classification (GTDB taxonomy): domain Archaea; phylum Halobacteriota; class Methanosarcinia; order Methanosarcinales; family Methanoperedenaceae; genus Methanoperedens. The sequence continues at coordinate 4,374 of CABMIA010000194.1, read as the reverse complement.
GAGTTAAGGAGCTTGGCGCCTGCATCGCACGCGCTCACTAGCATTTTTGAGACCATCTCGAAAGAATCACAGACATAAAGCCCTTCTTCCACTTCCTTGAGCTTTACACCGCATTCCTCAAGGATCTTATGTGACGGCGCCCTAACCGTGTTCTTTGGCATGAGATATCCGCCCTGCCACATGCCTCCTCCGCCGTAGATATTCCTCTCTATCATAACGGTCTTGTGTCCCAGTTCAGCAGCATATTTTGCCGCGGTCACCCCGCACGGTCCTGAACCGATAACAACGACATCGCTGTCAAGAATATTCTGTATAAAATCATCCAGGAATTCATTCACTATTGTCTTTGTAATGTGTATTTCGCTAAGGCTTGTCATTGATTTCACCCTTATGTTAATAGGGTTTCTGCTAACTATAAACTTTTCTGAGTGCGGTGATATAATACCAGCAAAGAACCCGTAATGCTGAAACGGTGTATAAGCACTACAGGCTTACAATATGCTCGGCCAGTTTGATCTAAGCGATGAAAGTTCTCCACAAATCTCTTGACTTTTTCACCTTTATGAGTCCCCATGAAATATTCCATCCATGCAAAGGAATCCAGCATCATTACAATCTGTCCTCATGTTCCCTGAGGTCGGACAGGTCGGTTTTCTGCATTGTCCCGAAGAGACTTTTTTTACCCTTGAAAAGCATTTTTATCAGAATTTCATTTAATTTTTCTGAAATATTCTTCACTCCAGCTTCCTTTTTAAGAGTCTGGTAAATCAGCCCCTACATATATAATATCATCGGCATCAACATAGAATTTGCGGTAGTTTCTTCGTGAGCAGCTTCATACCTTTTGAAAACATGCGGCATTACGCTGTTCGCAGGATTGACTTTGCGTGCTTCGGGGCGCACCATTCCTGTCAGTGGATGCAAGCTTGGACTGTGCGGCTGGCGACGCGGTCGGAAGCGTAGCACTCCCATCTTGGTACTATATAATTGAACCGTTACGTTTAGGATGTATTTTGTGAATGTTGCGAAAAATTCTGAGTTTATTTTTATGATATTTTATATTAAAATTTTTTAATTGATATATCGATTATTATTTTCATAAGGCTATATTTAACTGTCCTATTTACACAATCATAATTCAAAAATTATACGAAGTTTATAAAATATAAGTTTATCTATTAATCTGCGAAATCTCACTTTTGTTTAATAAATAAAAACTTTTTCCGTACTCGTAATTTGAGACTGAATATATTAATTCATAATATCCCGGAGTCATATTGGGATTAGTGATATTAATAAAAGAGTAATATGTTCCAAGTTCAAAGGCATTACCACTTAAAATTGATTGCTCTCCAGATATTTTTCTAGACGAATTATGCCCCGGCTTTAAAGAAAGTCGATCAATCAGAGTTAAATTGCTTTCTGAAATTTCTTTGTATAGTCTTAACTGTGAATCATAAATCGGCCCTGTTATTGTTATTTGTATAGGAATCTGCTCATCATTCTTGTAATAAATACTCTGCATATCAAATGTAACATGACCTAATAAAGGAAAATTTAGAATTAGGAGAAAAACTATTATCAGCCAAATCAAGCTAGCTGTACCCAGTAAAAAAAATGCAAAATAAAACTTTAAAATGTTCTGTGGAATTTCCTTACCCGAATCATTTTTTAAAATATTTATAAATATTAAATTAAATTCTTTTAATTTCTTTTGATTTTTTTCTCCAAAAGTGCCCTTAAACATCAAATAAAGTTTTTCTAATTTCTGCTTACTTATTCCATTCAGAAAATTGATGATATAATTATTAAGAATTTTTTGATGTGTTATATAGTGGTTCAACAATATATTCAGTTTCTCATTGTCTTGTTTATATTCTAAATATGGCCAACCAAATAGAAAACTACTTAAGATACTTAAAATAAATATTATATAATACGCATTATTATCTAACTTTCCCAAAGCCCCAAAAGCAAAAAGAAGTATAACATTAGTTAATAACATAATAAAAATTAAAAATGCCAGCAAATAGATGGCTGAAGCCAAAATTTCGTTACGTTTTTTTAAATCAGAATCTTTTGGACGATGCAGTTCCAAAGAATATCCTTTGATAAAAATATAAAAAAGCAAAAATATCAATAATATTAACGAGACCGAAATTAATCCGATGAAGGGCACATAATACTTGATATCGATAGCTGTTTTTTGAGAATAACTGTATGTTGCATATAACAAAGTCCCAATTGCTGTGAGAGCTGTTAAAGCAAATTTAAACCCATCCGTCTTTTCGTTTTCAATCATATGAGACATCTGTATTCTATACTTTCATCATATAATTATAGTTAGCTATTAAAGATATCTTTAATGAACATGGGCTATTTTAAGAGATTGTAGTATCGTATCTCAGGACAACCACCAACAGATTTGAAACGCCTCCGTTTGTAAATTATTTTAAATCCATAAACATTTTACACGAAATCCGCGTTCGTCTGCATTTATCTGCGGTTTTTTATGAACTATTTTCTAGTTATACAAAAAGATTTCACTTCACCGCCACTATCTTCACAATATCCCCGTTCTTCAACTCATACTTCTCCCCCAGCCTCATCTTTGTGCGCGCATCCACCGCATATAGGAAGCCTTTGCCTATATCTGTATGCACCATGAACGCAAGATCCCTTGCCGTGCTCCCGCGCTTCAGCAGGAAAGCATCAGGAAGTATCCTGCCGTTCTTATCAGTAAATTTATTCTCATCCTCGACCGGGTAAACCACGATAAGATCAAGAAGCCTGAACACCGTTTCATTAATACATCTCTGTATCCCCGTGCCTCCGTTTTTCTTCATAAGCGCACGGATTTTCGAAAGCGCCTCTCTCTGGGCATCCGACAGGTTTGGCGATTCCGAAAAGTCAGGATCGCCTGGTATGTATTTTATCGCCCCGCTTTTATCGGCCATACGCAACGCAACTTCTGCCGCGGCGCTGACCGGTATTGCGCCTGCCTTAAAAAGGCGCTCCACGTTATCCTGCGGCGCCACATCTATTTTATTTGCTGCGATGATGAAGGGCTTGCTCTCTGCCCTGAGCATGTCAGAAAGCTCGATTATCTGCTCATCTGTCCACATATGGGGCTTATCGCGGGGTAATTTCAGTTTAGTGAGCGCGGTTTTCACATGACCATCGGTAATTCCGGCGCCTTCAAGCTGCGCTGCGATCGTCTCTTCCAGTTTCAGTCCCTCTGCCTGGACTTTGCGCGATAACCGCTCCCAGTTTCGTTTCAATATCCCAAAAATCCACATCGTTATCTCATGATCAAGGAAAGCAATATCCGCAAGTGGGTCATGCGAGCCCAAAGGCACGGGATTGCCTTCGATATCCGTGCCGCCGGATGCATCTATCACATGGATTATCGCCCTGGCCTGCCGCAGGTTGTCCAGGAAGGCATTGCCAAGCCCGCGTCCCTTATGGGCATCTGGCACAAGCCCTGCGACATCTATCATGCCTATGTGCACGAACCTGACGCCGTCCCTGCAATTCCCGCAGTCAAGTTTCAGTTCCCTGCACGGGCAGGTTGCTCTCACATACCCGACGCCGTTGTTTGCATCGATGGTCGTGAAAGGATAATTCGCTATCTCGACATTAGCTAAAGTTGCAGCCTTGAAAAACGTTGATTTTCCGCAGTTTGGCTTCCCTGCAAGCGCTATTGAGACGACCATGCTCCTAATACATTTCTTGTGAACTTAATCCTTGCCTTAGAGAATTTCTTTTATTTTTTCTGCGGTACTTGTAAGTTCGGTGATAATATTGTCGAGATCCGCATCCTGCGCAGCAACTACCGAGATCAGCGCCTTTTGCCCTGCCGAAGCTGCAACTAACTTCCCACCCTTAAAATCAACGATAACATGCTTCGGGCCTGTTTTTTCAAGCCTGTTTGTGATAATTTCAGCCGATCTTAATAAAGTTGCTGACATCAAGGCCAGCATTTCCATCTCATCAGTTTCCTCCTCGCCGATAAGAAAACCGTCCCTGTTCCCGAGTGCGATCAATTTCACCCCGTCAACATTCTTCAGGCCCAGCAGGATACTGCTATAGATTCCGGATATCTTTCCCCTTGTCATAATTTTCCCCCTGATAAGTATTAAACCTGCGGCTTAATATCTTTTTCCTCAGGCAAGGTTGAAATATCACCAAAAACAATTATGGTAACATGGAAAAACTCGATGTCAGGGGCAGGGTCTGCCCTTTACCCCTTTTCTATGCGAAAAAAAAGATGGCAGAAATGAAACCGGGGGAGGAACTTGAAGTCATTTCAGATGACGCGACCGCGAAAGAGACGATACCGAAATGGAGCAAGATCCACGACCAGGAAGTTGT
>CABMIA010000193.1 GCA_902386085.1 uncultured archaeon | reverse complement strand
GTTCCATCTTCAATAATAAGATCTGCCACTTTTGTCCCGAAAAGGAACTCAACACCTCTCTCTTTCAGGCCATTTTCAAAATTCTCAATAATCCGCGGCGCATTGTCAGAACCGATATGCCGCTGGATGATCTCGATGAACCGGGCTCCCACAGACGCTGCTCTTCGCTTAAGAAGCTCCACATCATCCCCTTTCGGGACGTAGAGCTGTTCGGGTGCGCCGTATTTAAGGAAAACCTTATCCACATGGTCAACAAGCTGCCATGCGTATTCCACATCCCCTGTTTGTTCCGCAAGGTCGCCTCCCACATCCGGCCTCAGGTTCAGTGTTCCATCAGAAAATGTTCCCGAGCCTCCTGATCCGCACATAATATCACAGGGATCGCAGTGAGTGCAGACTCCCCTGCGCTTCATTTTACATTCCCGCTCCTCGATATCGCGTCCCTGATCAATGATGATGACATTCATCTTATCTGCAAGTTCATCAGCTGCGAACATTCCGGCCGGACCTGACCCGACGATTATTACATCGTATTCCTTCTTTTGTGTCATGATTGTATTTCTTAAAAGTTATTTTTTTATTCGATTATAATATGGTGAAGCTGAAATAAAAAGGTTTGTTAAGGGAGAATTGAGATTCATGCTTTAAAATATATTTATAAATGATGAAATCATAAATAAGTAAAAGCAATTTTGAAAAAAATCAACATACTGAAGGGTTGGAATCTCCGGATGCAAAAAGAAGCAAAAGCGCGAATCAAAGTTAATAAACTTCTTGAACAGTCGGGATGGAGGTTTTTTGATGATGAAAATGGCAAAGCTAACATCTTTCTGGAGAATAATGTAAAAATAACCCGAACAAATCTTGATGAATTTGGAAATGACTTTGAAAAGACAGAAAATGGTTATACCGATTTTCTTCTTCAGGATGAAAATGGCTTTCCGTTTGTGGTAGTGGAAGCAAAGTCGGAAGATAAAAGTCCTCTGGACGGAAAAGAGCAGGCGCGAAAATATGCGGCATCACAAAACGTAAGGTTCATAATTCTCACTAATGGAAATTTGCATTATTTCTGGGATCTTGAGCGTGGTAATCCCTATATTATTACAAAATTCCCGACTCTGGAATCTCTTCATCATACTAAATCTTTGCAACCTGATCCATCGAATATTGTCAGGGAAATTGTAGGGGATGATTACATAGCCCGGATACAGAATCCTCTGTATGACAAAGACCCGCGCTGGATCAATGAGAAAACAAGGGCAGACTTCATAAGTGAAACGGGATTGAAATTTTTAAGACCGTATCAGGTGCAGGCAGTTCATGCACTTCAGGAATCGGTGGACGACGGGAAAGACAGGTTCTTATTTGAAATGGCAACCGGCACTGGAAAAACACTTATTTCAGCTGCGGTTATCAAGCTTTTTTTAAAAAGTGGGAATGCAAAAAGAATCCTTTTCCTGGTTGACCGGCTGGAACTTGAAGAACAGGCATGGAAAAATTTTGTAAAATTTTTAAAAAACGATTGCAGGGCGGTCATTTACAAGGAAAATAAGGATGACTGGCATAAGGCCGAGATCGTGGTTTCCACAGTCCAGAGCCTTTCATTTGATAATAAATACAAAAGACTATTTTCACCTACTGATTTTGACCTTCTGATATCGGATGAAGCTCACCGTTCGATCGGGTGGAACAGCAGGGCAGTTTTTGAGTATTTTGTGGGCTATAAGCTTGGTTTAACTGCAACCCCCAGGGATTATCTGAAATATTTAGACCCTGAAAAAGTAAGTAAAAAGGACCCGCGGGAATGGGAAAGAAGGCAGCTGCGGGATACATATATTACATTTGGCTGCGAGCGGGGGACTCCAACTTTTAGATACAGTCTTATTGATGCAGTGAGGGATGGATATCTCGTGAATCCTGTAGCGGTTGATGCAAGAACAGAGATCACAACAGAGTTACTTTCTGAAAAAGGCTATTCTGTGATGATTGAAAATGACGAGGGTAATAAAAAAGAACAGATTTATTATCATAAGGATTTTGAGAAGAAATTCCTTTCAGAAGAAACGAACAGGATTCTCTGCAAGACATTTATTGAAAATGCTCTTCGCGATCCAATAAACGGAGAGATAGGTAAGACCATAGTTTTTTGCGTTAGCCAGAACCATGCTTCGAAAATAACCCAGGTGTTGAATGAGATCGCAGATAAGTTATTTCCTGGCAAATATAATTCCGATTTTGCTCTTCAAGTCACTTCAGATATCCAGGATGCAGGGCAATTTACTATCAATTTTACAGATACGAGTAATAACTTATCAGGACGCTCCCGTTTTCTTGAAGGATATAAAACAAGCAAAACAAGAGTCTGCGTGACTGTAGGAATGATGACGACGGGATATGATTGCCAGGATATTTTGAATATCTGCCTGATGCGTCCAATATTTTCACCGACTGATTTCATCCAGATAAAAGGAAGAGGAACGAGGAAGTATGATTTTACATATTCAATGAAGGATGGAGTAAATAATGAAGTAATCAAGAAATCCAAGGACAAATTCAAGCTTTTTGATTTCTTTGCAAATTGTGAGTATTTTGAGGAAAAATATAATTATAATGAAGTTTTGAAATTACCTCCGAGGACTACATATAAAGGAGGCGGTGGCGACGAGTACGATACGATCAATGAATATGAAAATATGAATACAGATCCATTGATAAGTTTTTCCGAATATGCCGTGGGTCCGGATGGAATGAAAATAGATCGCATGTTCTTTGACAAGTTCGAGACAACTATCAAAAACAATCCATTCATTAAGGAAAATTTTGAAAAGGAAAATTTCGATGTAATAGAAGAATATATAAAAAGCAAGATTTTTGAAAAGCCGGAAGATTATTTCAATCTCGACAAACTGAGAAAATCTTTGAGGATAGACCGAAGGCTTAGTTTGCGGGAGATGATTGAGAAAATTTTTGGCAAGATTAAGGTATTTAAGACGAAGGAAGAATTGCTTGAAGAGGAAGTTGAGAGATTCATTTCTATTCATAAACCCGAAAGCAAGGAAGTGCCTCTCATAAGGAATTTCATAAAAGCATATATCACGGACAAGGAAGTAAGAGACATTATTGAATCGAAGGAATTCGGGCGTTTTTCCACGAATACCCAGTTCTCTATGTAGGATTTCAAAGAATTGAAGAAATGGCGCGAAATGATTCCAGAGTATGTGAAAGATTATGTTTCGCTTAATAAGTTCATATAGTAGTGATCAGGCATGATCAATTATGATAGAACACGGATTTCACGGATGACGCGGATGCGCACGGATTTAGATAAAGATGATAAAAAAGAAATTAATAAATATGGGTGAAAAAGCATGAAAACTGAAAAATTGCTTCAACGAATTACTCTTGATCCCAATGTTATGGCAGGAAAACCTGTGATCCGGGGAACAAGACTTTACGGTGCAGTTTATACTGGGATTATTAGCACATGGTGCTTCTGTAGAGGAAATCCTTGAAGAATATAAAGGATTGACCAAAGAAGATATAAAAGCATGTTTGCTATTTGCAACAAAATCCCTTGCAGATACAACATTTATGCCTTTGACTGCTGAGGCTTATTAGGTAAAAAATGTTAGATCAGGAAACAAAACGAAAAATCGATAATGCCCGGGATATCCTTGTGGGGAAAGTGCCTGATCCGAAGTCGCAGGTCGAGCAGATAACCATCGCGCTCATCTACAAGTTCATGGACGACATGGATAAAGAATCGATAGCGATTGGAGGTAAAGCAGCATTTTTCAAGGGAGAATTCGAGAAATACACATGGTCGCGCATTTTTGACCCGAAACTTGGAGGATTTGACCTCATAAAACTATATGGCGAAGCCATCACAACGATGAACCAGAATGAGAATATACCGCAGCTTTTCAGGGATATTTTCAAGAATGCTTTCCTTCCATACCGTGACCCTGAAACCCTGAAAAGTTTCCTGAAAGAAATAAACGAATTCAAATACGACCACAGCGAGAAGCTTGGAGACGCTTTTGAATACCTGCTGTCCGTCCTTGGCTCGCAGGGCGATGCAGGCCAGTTCAGGACACCGCGCCACATCATTGATTTTATTGTTTCTGTTGTTGACCCGAAGAAGAACGAAACCATTCTTGATCCTGCCTGCGGTACTGCGGGATTCCTGATCTCCTCTTTCAAGCACATTCTCAAAGAGAACACGAAAGAGAGAAAAGGCGACTGCCTGACAATGGATGAGCGCAAGAGGCTGATGAACAACCTTGTCGGATACGACATTTCCCCTGATATGGTGAGGCTCTCGCTTGTGAATATGTACCTTCACGGCTTCCAGACCCCGAAAATCTATGAATACGATACGCTCACGAGTGAGGAGAAATGGAACGAGACCTATGACGTGATCCTGGCGAATCCCCCATTCATGACCCCGAAAGGCGGAATCCGCCCCCATAAGCGCTTTTCAGTCCAGGCAAACAGGAGCGAGGTGCTGTTCGTTGATTACATGATGGAGCATATTTCCACCAACGGAAGGGTGGGTGTAATCGTTCCTGAGGGCATCATTTTCCAGTCAGCGAATGCCTATAAGGCGCTACGCAAGCTGCTTGTAGATACACATCTCTTCGCTGTCGTTTCCCTTCCATCCGGAGTTTTCCAGCCCTACGCAGGCGTGAAAACAAGCATCCTCCTGATGGACAGGACTCTTGCAAAGCGCGCCCCTGATATCCTTTTCGTGAAGATCGAAAGTGATGGCTTTGACCTTGGCGCACAGAGGCGCCAGAATGGAAAGAGCGACCTTCCGACTGCGCTTTCGGCGCTCTTGAAATTTAAGAAGGGTCTGTATGAGGGAAAGGAGTGTGAATTCAGCGAAGAGGAGAAGAGGCTTGCGCACCGGGTGGCGAAGGCGAGGATAGCGGAGGGCGGGGATTATAATCTGTCGGGGGAGAGGTATAAGGAGACTAATAAATCCAAAAAATCGGATTATGAATTGTTTGAAATCAATGATATTTCTGACATCGTACGTGGAAGTTCACCAAGACCAAAAGCAGATCCAAAGTATTACGGTGGAAATGTTCCAAGATTAATGATTTCGGATGTAACCAGAGATGGAATGTACGTTACTCCGGCAACAGATTTTCTGACAGAAGAAGGGGCTAAGCAAAGCAGACCTATGAAAAAAGGTGAAGTAGTTATTGCTGTAAGCGGGAATCCTGGGCTTCCTGGGATTTTGAAAGTTGATGCATGTATTCATGACGGCTTCGTTGGATTTAGAAATTTAAGTTCCAAAGTAATGCATGAATTTTTATATTATTATCTTTATCATCAAAAAGAGAATTCAAATTCCCAATCTGTAGGTGCCATTTATAAAAATTTGACTACTGACCAAATTAAGAGAGTAGAGTAAAACAGAGGTCTTTCAACCTCCGTCTCCTCATCAAACCGTGCGGACGGTTTTTCCGTACACGGCTTTCGTCTGGCGTATCCCTTTGCAGGAAACGGATTCATTCAGCAATGAAGAAAGAGAAATCAGCCCCATCTTTTTAAGCTCAGTTTGAGGAAGTGTGAATAGAATGGTCTTCAAGTTACGCTTTTTGGCCTTAAAGCTCCTCAAGCGTGCCCTTATATAACTATCAAGGTCTCCGTACAATTTCTTCACAGTGCCGCCTTTATAATAGTTTCCCCAACCCCGAATTAAAGGATTGAGAAAACGTATCACAGTTTCAAGACTTATTGGCTGCTGCCGTCTTGTAAGCCGCTTTACTTCTTCCTTGAACTTTTTCTTTGCTTTATGCTTTGGTCTTCTCCAGCGTCCATTAAAATGGAAACCGAGAAATTCAACCCCTTTCTTTCTTGCATGTATGATCTTTGTCTTTTCAGGACTGAGTTTTAACTTCAACTCTCCCTCCAGAATCTCCTTTGCTCGTTT
>CABMIA010000192.1 GCA_902386085.1 uncultured archaeon | reverse complement strand
TCCACGGTTTCGCATTTTACAAGTTCCACGTTCTTTTTCCGCAGGAAACAGGCAAACATCATCTCATCGATATTGTCAGGGAGGGGCGCGGTGGCAGAATAAACGACCGCGGGATCCGCGCCGATTGCAACCGCAACGTCGATTTTTCCTTCCCCGCTTTCTGCATAATCACGCGCGCCGTGTTTATGGATGTGCCAGTGCATACCCGTTGTCTTCCCGTCATAGACCTGCATCCTGTACATCCCCACGTTCTGTTTTCCTGTTTTCGGGTTCTTCGTGAATACCAGGGGAAGAGTGATGAAGCGACCACCGTCCCCTGGCCAGCATTTCAGCACCGGGAATTCATCCAGCGAGAAGCCTTCTTTCAGGATCACTTCCTTGCATGTACCTGATTTTACATATTTCGGGGCAAAAGATGTAAGTTCTCCCAGTTGCGGGATCATTTTTATCCCTTCCCAGATGCCGGATGGCGCTTTAAAATCCAGGAGCTTGCGGATTCGCGAACTTATTTCATCAAAATTGTTTACTCCAAGCGCAAGGTTCATGCGTTCCATAGTCCCGAAAGCATTGGCAAATACAGGGATCCTGTAACCTTTCACATTTTCAAATAAAAGCGCCGGGCCTCTGTTCTTGACCGTCCTGTCCAGTATTTCGGTGATCTCAAGCTCGGCGCTGACTTCTGTTTTTATCCGGCGCAGCAGGTTTTTTTCTTCAAGTACCTCTATGAATTCGCGCAGATCTTTGTAAGCCACTACACGACCCCTGAAACACCACTTTCATCCGGCTCAATCGATTTAATCCTCAGGGTAGAATGCGCTTTCCCGAGACATGCCCTGTGGATATACCCGAGCTGCTTTTTTTTCCAGTTCTTGGATTCATTGCTCATGCCTTCCACAGGTTCGTAGACGATAAGCATGTTTTTAGCATCCTCGGGAAACATCAATTTCACAAAATCATCACATATCAGGCATTTTTTCCACCGGGTATATTTTCTTTCGGACATATTTTTCTTACTGCGCTATATAAATATATAAACATACCGTTACGGAAAATTGACATGTCGGCACCGTCAAATTTTGTTTCAAGGCTTAGTTATCCTTATGTTTTTAGAGGTAGTTGTAGGTAAACAATGGCGTTTGAGATTACCTCATTGTTCGCTATAATAGGTGAAGCAGTAGTATATTTGGCCGTTTTTCTATTCATAATAGCAATACTGGGTTCGTTGCTCATCGCTTATTCCTTCAAAACAGAGCGGTTTATCTTCCCGAATTTCATGCTCCTCTCGATTACACTTCTTGAAAACCTGGTGAAATCATTATTTCGCCTCGTGGGGATGGACGATTCTATAGTCGATGATGTCGGTATCACACTCAAGAACAAGATTTCCTTTAAAAAATTCAGGGAAACTCCTGTTAATAAACGCCTGATCTTCCTGCCCCAGTGCCTTAGAGCCATTGAATGCCCCTCAAAATTGAGTCCTGAAGGCATGAAATGCATAAACTGCGGAAGATGCGAAGTTGGAAAAGCAAAAAAATGCGCCGAGGAACTTGGCTATAACGTGTTCATAGTGCCAGGTTCAAGCTTCATCAAAAGGCTTGTGCGAAAACATAAACCAATCGCCATACTCGGTATCGGGTGCATCACTGAAGTGAAAGCAGGACTTGAAATGTGTGAGAAATTAAAGCTTTACGGGGTGGGACTTGTCCTGGACAGGGCAGGTTGTGTTTCTACAGTTCTTGATTGGGATAAGTTCTACGACTTTATCGAAACTGCAGATTAATAGCCCGGAATCAAATAAAGTGGTTAGTGCAAAAACTTAATATCGAACATTTGATAATATATTGAATTTATGTTTAGCACAGAGGATTTAATATTGATTTTGTTCGTGGCCCTCCTGCTATTTGGAGCAAACAAACTTCCGGAATTAGCACGGTCTTTGGGTAAAGCGACAGGGGAATTCAAAAAGGCACAGTTAGAATCCGAAAATGAATTAAAGCAATTGAATAAACCGGTGTCTGATAAAGATACCAGGATCCGTGATCTGGCGGTTGAAATGGGAATAAATGTAGAAAATAAGACCTCCGAGCAGCTAATAGAAGAAATACATTCGAAAGTGAAACCTGACACAGATCCGAGTGTTAAAAGACAGGCAGCTTGAATATCGCAGGAACCGGATTATAACACATTTTCCACTAATCTGAGTCCTGTACTTAGTGCCACTTTGAATATATCAAATGGGTTTTGGATGCCCAGATAATGAACCATTATCGGTATGGCAACAAAAGTCCCGAGCATGCTACCGAAATTGGCAAGGCCCGCAACAAGTAAAATATGAAAAAGCCTGTTCTGCATTAATTCTTTTATTGTGTCTGTTTTCATTATGGTCCTGAAATCTTCAGCCACAGGCGGGCGGTAATGCGCTTCCACAATACCTGCCAGCCATCCGACAGGTAACCATGGATGCAGGAATCCGGACCATGCAAGGCTGAAAGCCGTCAGGATCGAAAGAGAATGTCCCCGTGCAAGTATGACGCCAAGAGCCGAGAGTATTCCCTTGGTAATGAACAAAATCAACAGCATGACCAGCAGTGTATATAAGGAAACTGCCCCGGAATAGACCAGAAGAGCCAGCAGTCCTATGACCATCATTGACAACCCAATCGCTGCAGCCTTGAACCAGCTAAAGCGCTTTTTCGGGAGAACCATTAGTTCCTCTACCGGGGGAATGGATTCAGGAGCGTCAAGATACTTCTTGATACCTTCGCGGTGTCCCGCACCTACAACAGCAACGACCTTTCCCTCCCTGGATAACTCAAGCAGATTTTTCGCCATGATGGCATTTCTTTCATCCAGAAGAACCGATGCGGCGGTCGGGGCAATCTTCCTTAACTCTGATACCAGTTGGCTGACAACATCCTCATCAGTCATCCTGTCCATATCGATATCTTCGGTTCCGAATCCTAAAGTCGCTCCTATAAGTGAACCAAATAGTTTCAGTTTCTCGAAAATGGACATTTTATTCCAGAAGCGCCCTAGCGTTATCTGGATATCCCTGTCGATAAGTGCCACTCGCGCATTGGTTTTTTCAGCTTTTTCAATAGCGGACAGCATCTCGGCCCCAGGCTTAACACCCTGCTCTTTACCGAACTTTTTCTGGACGTAAGCAAGAAGCCAGTGCATCAAAAAGTAATAGAACTTATTTCCGCTGAGTAAATCTTTGACATCGACTTCTTTAACTTCTTCTTCACCTTTCAGCGCTTTATATCTTCCTTTGCAGAGTTCTACGGCAACGATGTCGGGCTTCTCCCTTTCAATTACTTCATTAACCTCTGCAACACTCTTGTCAGAAACGTGAGCTGTTCCAATCAGGATAATCTTATTAGTATCAAACGATGTAGCAAAATCTTTGGAACCGTAATCAGATCCGGATGTTCCGTTATTCATTTTTCGTTACGCGGTCTGGTCTGACATTGCAAGACCAAGGACTATTAATAAAAGACCTATTAGTAATGTAGATTTGGGATTCGTCCAGATGTAATGAATTATCCCTGAAATAAAACTTTTTAACCTGTGCATTTAATTGTCCCCTTCGTTATTCAATTAGTCTCAAGGGTTACATTGCTTTTCCTCTCTTAAAAACCTTTCTCTCGATTTAATTATTTTCTTACTGCCAACACCGGGATCCCTGAATTCCGTATCACTTTATCTGCAACGCTTCCGAGCAAAAATTTTTCAATCCCGCTTCTACCTAATGTACCCATTACTATCAAATCAATTGATTGCTCTTGCGCAAGTTTCAGGATCTCCTCTGCCGGATGCCCCTCTACGACCCATTTCTTAGTTTCCAGGCCTTCTTTCTTTGCCAAATCCTTAACATAATTTGTAGCTGTTTCGCCTTCTTTTCTGTATATATCAGTTCCAGTACCCTCTTTTCTCAAAATCCTTTTTAGCCCTCCGGTAGACCTGTCAGTATAAAGTGACCTGGCATGATCAACTTTTATGTTCGTCACATAAACAGCATGAAGCTCTGCTCCGTAAAGTTTTGCCAGTTCGATTGCAAAGGTTACTGCCTTTTTAACATGCTCTGATCCGTCCGTTGCTATTAAGATTTTTTTAAACAGATTGGTCATAAATTTTCCATCCAAAACATTACAATTATAACACATGGAAGTCGAATAGAACAAATCATTTCTCTATTTATATAAGATTTTTTACACTTTTTCAGAGAAATGTAGCGAAACATATAACTAAAGGTAATTATATCTTGGAAAATTCATGCGTGCTGGTTTCAATGGACTTTTATTGGCTGGTATCCTCGTATCACTGGTATTACTGTCGAATCCGGGATATGCCGAACCTGCACCATCCAAAATAACCACCTCGATCTACGTTTACAATATACGAAGTTTTGATGTGACCACGGGCCAGTATGATATCGATTTTTATCTGCACTTTTCATGGAACCCGAATGAAGTTCCCACGAATACCTCAGATCAGGTAGCTTCGTTTGACCTTATGAATGGAAGAATAGACAGCCAGAAGACAATAACAAATGACCCGGGTAATATCTGGCTCCAGGTCTCGGGAACATTTAACAAACGGGTAGATCTCAAAGACTATCCTGTAGATACACAGACCATGACCATAGAAATAGAGAATTCGAACCTGAATAATAGTAATCTGGTTTATGTCGCTGACACGAATGAAAGTTCACTTGATAAAGATGTCCAGGTCCTGGGCTGGGTAATCAAGGGCTGGCAAATTTATACTACAGACCACTACTATCCAACCTTTGATGAAACTTATACGCGCATTGTCTATAAAATGACCATAAGCCGGTATATCTCCATCCTGTTTAAAACGGTGCTGCCAGCTATGATATTGTTTGTAATAGGGTTGTTTGCCTACCTTATTCCCACAGGTGACTTATTTGAACGACTTGGTCTTCTCATCGCAGTCGTTCTCGGCTCATTCCAGCACCATTTAGCAGTGAGCGGTACCATACCTCCTGCTCCATACCTGACGCTTATCGATGCAATAATGGTCACCAATTATATCACCCAGGGTTTCATCATCGCAATATCGATTTATCTCTTCCGCCAGGAAGAGGAACGGGGAATAAGATTAAATAAAAGAATGCCATTCGTTACTGTTGCTTTGGCTTTAATAATTTTCTTTTTATTATGGGAATTCCTTTGAAAAGATTATGAAAACCTGTATTACCCGGGATTCCTGACTCAGCCTATGAATCAGAAAGGGATTTCCGAAAAAGAAGTGCTGTCTGTATTGAATGCAGCCAGGCAAAAAGACACCTCGTATGAGAAAGTGCTCAGCGCTATGTGCACCATGCCGCATCCCGTAGCAGTAAAAGCCCATCTGCAATTCATCGAATCCAACCTCGGGGACTTTGGCTTATTTCCCGGAACAAAAGAACTTGAAGATAAAGTGATCAGGATCATGGGGGATTTGCTGGGAGATTCGCAGGCATGCGGTTATATCACAACAGGCGGGACAGAATCCAACCTCCAGGCGCTCAGGGCCGCACGGAATCTTTCCGGGAAAAAGCGTCCGAACTTCGTTGTCCCTACATCAGCTCATTTCTCATTTGATAAAATCGGCGACCTCCTGGGAATGGAGATCAGGAAAGCAGGGCTGGATAAGGATTTCAGGGTGGATATCGGATCCGTGGAAGACCTTATTGATGAAAATACCGTGGCGCTTGTAGGTATTGCGGGCTCAACGGAATTCGGTTCAATTGACCCGGTTGATAAGCTTGCGGACATTGCATCATCCCATGATCTTTTCCTTCATATCGATGCGGCTTTTGGAGGGTTCGTGATACCTTTTCTTGATAAGAAATATGATTTTGACTTTTCTGTCAGCGGGGTGACCTCGATAACAGCCGATCCTCACAAGATGGGGATGTCCACAATCCCGGCAGGAGGCCTGCTTTTTAAAGAAGAATCCTGTCTCCTGCCTCTTGAAATTAACACGCCCTATCTGACCATAAAAGCCCAGCACTCGCTCACAGGCACAAGGAGCGGCGCGGCAGTCGCAGCGGCTTATGCGGTGATGACGCATCTTGGCAGGGAAGGATACAGGAAGATCGTAACCAGGTGCATGGGAATGACCAGGAGGCTCGTTGAAGGGGCAGGTGAATTCGGAATTGAACCGCTTATCGACCCTGTCATGAATATCGTGGCGCTTGACGTGCCCGACCTGGATGAGGTCAGGAAAGAACTTCGCGGCAAAGGCTGGTTTACCTCAATAACAAGGACTCCAAGAGCCATGAGGATACTGGTTATGCCGCACCTTAAGGAAGAAACACTTGAACTTTTTATTTCTGATCTTGGGGCATGCGCGGGGAGGACATATCGATAATCTTATGAGGAATAGAATGCTATCAGACACCCGAAGGGCTCGTGGTCTAGTCGGTTATGACGCCGCTCTCACACAGCGGAGATCCTGAGTTCGAGTCTCAGCGGGCCCATTTTAAACTCAAAAAGGTGCATTGTCTTTACAATAAGGCTCCCTCAATTCGACTGCTTTCCTGAGCAGTTCTTTAATTTCCGAAACTTCTGCCCCTTCTTTGATATCTATCAGGTTGTCGTTTCTCATCAGGCAGGCTTTCAGCTTCCCGCTTGAAGTTACTCGCAACCGGTTACAGTTGGCACAGAATTTTGAATTGTCAATGGGTCTGACAAGTTCCACCTCAACCCCGTCTATGAAATATTTTTTACGCCTGTGCAATTCCCTTTCCCTGACGCATGCAGCTTTTGACTCCAGCATTTTTTCTATACTGTTAATATCGACTGTATACTGCCCTGTATTTTTGAAATTCATGAGTTCTATAAGCTGCAGGATCACATTCCCGTCGTATTTGGCAGCAAAATGGATCGCATCATCGATTTCATTCACATTGATGCCCTTCAATAAGACCATATTGATTTTTACCGGGGTTAATCCTGCATCGACCGCTGCATCAAGCCCGTCCAGAACTCTTGGAAGGGCGACTGAACCCGTTATTCTTTTGTAATGTTCCTCATCCAGCGAAGGCAGGCTTATGTTCACGCGGTCAAGGCCGCTTTCAGCAAGCAATGCGGCGCGCCGTGAAAGCAGGACACCGTTCGTGGTGGCTGAGATATCCTTCAAAGGTGGCAAAGCTGCAAGTATTTCCTCAAAATCGTTCCTCATCAAAGGCTCCCCGCCTGAAAATTTTACTTTCGTCACACTATATTCAGCAGCAGCTGTTACTATTTTGGCGATCGTATCAATGGATATCTCGCGTCCCGAAGTACCATTTTCGCCTTCTCCGTGGCAGTAAATGCAATTCAGGTTGCATTTTCTTGTAATGGAAATCCGCAGACTTGTTATGGCCCGGCCGTAATGGTCGGTGAGCATATTATTCATGAATATGTATTTCCATTGCGAGCGGGGAAGCTTTAATCTTTTCTTATTAAAAAGTAGCCCGGATAGGATTCGAACCTACGTCGCAAGGTCCAGAGCCTCGCATGATTGACCGCTACACTACCGGGCTTCTGGCGTAAATAATAGCTTTTTACGTATTATCTTTTCGGTATCTTACGTAAATTCCCATGTTATCCATCCTCTAAAATCTTTCAATGATATTGAAAACATCCAATCAGGCCGAACAATCGCCAAAACTAAACCTCGATCCTCTCCATGCTCAGATGCATCTCCCTGTACCTCTTTTTCTTTTCCTTTAACTTCTCAAACGCTTCTTCGCATATCTGCACTATCATTTCAGGTGCCAGCTTAAAATTAGTCCTTTCTATCATGGCACGAAGCTCGTAATCGCAATTTGCACATAAGTGGATAATGCGGTTGTTATTCGGGTCAGAATCAAATTTTTCCGGGACAAGGAGATGCTGGTGGATGGAGGCATTGCTCACATACCCGCATATATCGCACTCAACGTACGACCTGTCAACAGTTTCCAGCTTCAGCCATTTGTCTATATAGTTATCGATATATTTTTTCTTCTTTATTTCATCTGCAAATTGTACTTTGTTGTTACGACTTTGCATTATTGGAACCTCTGTTTCTTTCTTATTTTATCTTCAATAATCAAAATGATTTATATATTTTTACATTAATCCAGGTCTTCTCTCAATTGAGCTGCCTTTGTAAAAAAACTGTCCGTGGAGTAGTATAACAACAGATTGGAAGCTATCATGCCTGCCGCAAATATAGAAGCGAAAATGGCTATCTGTATAGAGGCTGCCTCAACAGGGTCTGCCCCGCCAAGCAGCATGCCTGTCATGACACCGGGTATCCATACAAGTCCCAGGTTCCTCATGTTATCTATCGAAGGTATTAATGCAGACAGGATCCCCTGCTTCAGGCATGCCGCAATTGCAAGCCCGGGATGCGCGCCAAGAGCAAGGTATGCTTCAACTTCACCGCGCTTGTTCTTTATTTCGCCCCTGTACCTGTCAATCGCAAGCGAACTCACGTTCATCGCATTGCCTATCAGGATGCTTCCGGTCGGGATAACATATCTTGGTTCCAGGGGAAATATGCCTGCAAGGAAAAAAGGAATGAGAAGCAGCAGAGATGCTGCCGCAATCGAAGCTGCGGCTAAAGGAAGACTATTTTCAAGTTTGCCTGATCTTGAGTAAGTGGTATGACCTGCAATTGCAGCCATTACCAGGAGTACAAGGAAGCTCCAGTAGAGAGGAAGGTTGAATAATATAATGATGACAGAGGCGAGTATCAATATCTGGATAAGAGACCTTGCCCCCACTATGGATAATTCCCTCCCTATGCCAAATCTCCGGCCATAGGCTGCTGCCAGCACAATAATTAAAACTGTCAGGGCAATGGCAGGAATCTCAGACATGCCCTTCCTCCAGCCTGCCTTCCATTAATATCAATCTCCTTCCTCCTATCCTCTCAGCCTGTTCCCTTTCATGGGTAACCCACAGCACTGTGAGGTTCTTTTTAGTACGCAGGTCAAGCAGAAGCATTTCAATTTTCCCTGCGGCTTTATAATCAAGCGATGAGGTGGGTTCATCCAGCAGAAGTACTTCAGGCTGGTTTGCAAGTGCCCTGGCTATGCATACCCTCTGCTTCTCTCCGATCGAAAGCTGCCCGGCGTCCGCATCCAGAAGATTCTTTGGTATGGCTGCGTCATCTGCAAGAGCATCTAAATCGATATCATTTTTCCACAATTTCATGCCGAAGGCGATGTTCTCCCTCACACTTCCCCTGAACACAACAGGCAACTGGAATACCATACCTATTTTTTTTCTAAGTTCCATGGGATTATGATCCCTGATATCCCTCCCGTTCAGCAGGATAATGCCGGAATCGATTTCAGATAATCTGTTGATCAGCCGGAGAAGCGTGGATTTTCCCGAACCTGAGGCGCCCATTATTGTAATGAGCTCGCCCTGCTGAACTTTCAGGTCAAGGCTGGATAGTATCTGCGTCCTGACTTTAACATTGTTTACCTTACGTAAGACTGATTTGGATACATTTTTCAGTTCAATATGAGCCTGCTCCATTAACCGTAAAATGGTATGTTAAAACATAAATGATGCTGTTTCATTGGTTCTTGAACTGCAAGGCACAAAGCATAATAACTTTTATAAGATAACTCCTCTATATACCATAATGGGGTATATGTATGGATTTTTCATTTACCGAAGAACAGGAACTTTTTAGGAAATCCGTGAGAGAGTTCTGCGGGAAAAAGCTTGCCACTCATGCACGCGAGATCGATGAGAAAGGCGAGATCCCTTCCGCGGTCCTGGAGGATATGGCAGATTTCGGCCTTCTTGGCATAACCATTTCAGGTGAATACGGCGGCCGGGGGGCAGATTTTACTACCGCGGCAATTGGCGCTGAAGAAATTGCCAGGGCAGATATAAGCATGGCAACTGCTGTCTATTACCTGGTAGAGGCAGGCTGGGGTTTCATTATGGATAAATACGGTAGCAGAAACGCAAAAGAGGAAATCCTGCCTGATGTGACAAAAGGTAAAACTTTTCTCGGGATAGCCTCGACTGAAGCATCAGGCGGTTCTGATATTGCCTCCATATCAACCACAATGGAAAAAAAGAACGGGAAGTTTGTCTTGAACGGCTCAAAAACCTATATCAGCGGTGTCAGGGAGGCTGCGAACCAGGGAGGTGGTTATGTAACAATCGTAAAAACAGCCCACGGACCGGGGCATAAAGGTTTATCCTTCTGCTATGTTCCTGTAAAAGATACGCCCGGAATAACTACAGGCGTTATTAGACAGATGGGGAGGGAAGGTATGTCAAACGGCACTATTATCATGAACAACGCAGAGATCCCCGAACATTATCTTATCGGGGAATTGAATAAAGGATTTTATTATGCGATGGAAGGCTTTAACTGCGCACGGACGCTGGTATCCGCGGCCTGTATCGGCGCAGCAGAAAAAGTCCTGGAAACAGGCATTAAGTACATAAAGGCAAGAGAAGTTTTCGGCTCTCCACTGGCGAAGTTCGAGGGGATTCAGTTCCAACTGGCGGAGGATTATATAAAACTTGAATCTGCAAGGCTCCTTGTCCATAAGGCTGCCTGGATGCTTGATGAAAAAAACGGGAGCCTTCATGAAATAAACAAAGCTGTAGCGGCGGCCAAACTTATTGCGCCTACAACAGCTTTTGAGATAATCAGGGATGTGATGACATGGCATGGCGCATACGGGTATTCAAAAGAAGCGGGACTTGAGCGGGGTCTGAGAGGCGTAACTTCCTATATAGTGGGGGCAGAAGGCGCACAGAATATCATGAAAATTATAATCGGCAGGGAGCTTTTGGGTAAGGAGTTTGCTCCATATTGAAGCACTTTACCCGCCATCTTTCCCAACTACCTCTCTTTATTTTATCTATAATCATTATCATGAGTAAAATTTAAATAGTGACGCCTATATACAGTTTAACCAAAAACGGTGACGAAGGAGATACTGTATGGTAGACTGGAACGATACCCAGGTCAAACTCTGGGTGTATTTGATATACGGCACAAGTTTCATTATTATGTTCCTGGCTCTCACATTCTGGAGAAACAGGGTAAGCCACATCGAATTGATGAACGATTTTAAATATCTTGCAGCTTTCGGCCTTCTCCATGGATTGGCGGAATACTCCGATATCCCCAGATTCCTGGTATGGGAGCCTGCCTGGGCTTTTGATTTGATCAAACTGATCCTTGTCTCAAGCTCATTTGCAGCCCTCCTTGCATTCGGCGTGAATGTGATCTCGGCCGGGCTTGAGGAAAGGCGATGGATACGGGGGATACCTGTGGGGGCATTGATAATGTATTTCTGGTTATTGATATTTGCAGGGCTTGACCTTTCAAATAATGATCTGGGAATAAATTATACAGTCGCTGATCTTGCCCAGAGGTACAGCCTTTGTTTTTTAGGCGCTGCGATTTCATCGTATGCATTTCTTGAGTTATCGGGAAAAATGACTGCTGTAGTCGGAGGAAGAGCAGGTCGGAGATTCATGTACGCCGGTATCGGTTTAGCATTATATGCGGTTTTCGGTGGTCTAATCGTTAATCCGTTTTTTGGAATACCTCCGGTCATATTCCGTTCTGCTATAGCGGTGTTGATAACCATATCGGTTATATGGCTATTCCGGCTTTTTAGGGTAAAACAGTCTAAATAATTATAATACCTTTTTTTATTTTTTCTTTATCATATGTTTAAGGCCAAGTCCTTCCAGTGCATCTTTCACATCGTTTTCGGCCGGCGTCATAAGCCCAACAAATTCAGAAAGCAACTCATTTGAAACCCCGGAATCATCTTTAATAAGATAGCTGATTTCTTCTTTTTGCATTGTTTTGCTGATATCCTTTTTATCGCGGGTTTTAATGATATCAATGAACTCGTCAAGTTCGGAAGGTTGTTCCGCCAATTCCTGATCCCCATGGAATTTCTTGAAAAGTCTTTCTTTTTCGATCATTTCCCTCACTTCATCTTCCTGGAAACTGAGCTTTAACAGGCGGATATAATTCACCAGGTCATCTACATCTTTCTGTGCGGGCTGGGGGTATCGTAAAAGGAAGTTATTTATCTCTTCATTGATTTTTTTCCTGCTTATTCCGGTTCTTACCTGGGTCTTAACTTTTTCTATGATATCTTTCTGGACTTTTTTAGCATTGCCGCCGTATTTGATCGTCAGATATTTTGCATAATCAGTGATATCACTTTCAGTCGGTAGGGTGTTTTTAGCTAAAAATGCGTTTATTTCCTTATCAATATCCTTCCCAATAGGACCATCAGGTACTTTTTGCTTTCCAGTAAGTTCTACGGCTTTTGTCCTGAGGGCATTGCATATTTCAGTTGCCTTATGTTTCCCCGAAAGTACACTGATGTTGAGTTCGATCAGATCAATAAAATCCTTAAGATCACTGACGCCGGGTTTATCATTCAGGTTCTTTTTACCATTGACTTTATTGATGATCTCGCCAGACAGTTGTCCGAAATTAACCTCAAGCGTCTGGGTACAGTAATCTATGAACTCTTCCCTTATAGTCATATGTTCATTACCCTGTACAAATCATTTATCAATTCACTACTATATATAATCTATCATTATTACCATAATTATCATAATTATCATATACATTTTATCAATAAAATGCCCAGAAATCCCTCATCCGATATGTTACCCATCCCATAATAATTAATAACGTAACTACAATAGTTTATAGGTTGAGTGTTATCTTCGTGTCAATCTCTCACGCGCCACGATCTGCATTTCAGACCTGGTATGCGTTCGAAATGATTGGTGTCCTTTGTCACGATTTCTTCGTTATTTGCGATAACAATCCCCGCTATAAGGATATCTTAAGGATCTATCTGCCTTCCTATGCTCATTAACCTTGCATGAATGCTTGCTGCACTAAAAGTGGCGGCTTTATCCAATTCAAGTAAACCAATTGATTTCAGTAATAAGTTAATTTTTAAAATATTTTCTTTTGGTCTATCGGATCGCTCTGCTCCAAAATATAGCTCAAAGACGTTTATGATTGTTGTTTTTGGATTTTGAAAAGAATCAGCTACTTCTGAAGTGCCTGGTACGTCATTGAGTAAATCTATTAAAAAATTGGTGTCAAGTACTGTCATAGCTTTATCTTATTCAATTTTGTACTTTTTAAATGCCTTACTTCAAGTGCCGCTTTTGCAAATTTTTCATCTTTTATCATGCCTGCAAACTCGCTGAGTTTTCTTTTCCTGAGAGGCTCAGTTATCCGCTTTATGAGTTTGGTAAAGCTCTCTCCTTCTTTTTTAAGATCTGCCAGAGCTTCATACGCTTCTTCTGAAATTGTAATTGTTTTGTGTGCCATAAATTTAACTGTAGTTATATGTGTATTTATAACTTATCATATCCTGATCGGCCTTGAGCGGTTCACGACGCCCTTATTTTAGTGGATGCGCCTCTTGAATTATTCTCCCCTGAGTGCAAGGTCTCTCAGGGTTTTTGTTTCAATCCTTGTTTTAGTGGATGCGCCTCTTGAATACTGTGATGGCATGATAGGAGCAGCCCAGAGGGATAGTTTCAATCCTTGTTTT
>CABMIA010000191.1 GCA_902386085.1 uncultured archaeon | reverse complement strand
GTAATCACTCAATCTGTCCAGATATTCTCGTACCGGGATTTGCATGCTCTGGGATAGGTTTTTTATGATATATAGTTATCAGAATGTCTTTGTTTCATAAAAAGTCCATGAATGATACTAAATTCTGGCATTCTCATGAGATAAGAACGGGTCAAACTATTTATTTCTCCGGACGGAAAATGTGACAAAGATAAATCTTCAATAAGGAATTAAACTTTAGAACCCGGGTGATAAAATGGAAGAAGATACCCATTCACTTAATAAAAACGCGCAAATATGCTCACAGCAACTCAATGAAGTAATTGAAGAGATCCACAGGGTAATAATAGGGCAGGACGCGGTAATTGAAAAACTTATCCTTGCGCTTGTGGCTGACGGGCACGTACTCCTTGAAGGGATGCCCGGGCTTGCAAAGACCCTTATGATAAAGACGCTTTCAGACACTATCGAGGCATCATACAAGCGAATACAGTTCACGCCCGACCTTCTCCCTGCTGACATAACAGGCACAAGGATGTACAACCAGCATACCTGCACATTCACCACAAAAAAAGGACCTATTTTTGCCAATTTCATCCTTGCAGACGAGATAAACAGGGCGCCTCCCAAGGTGCAAAGCGCGCTCCTTGAAGCCATGCAGGAGCGCCAGGTCACGATCTCGGATGAGAGCCATCAGCTCGGGCGCCCTTTCCTGGTCATGGCGACCCAGAACCCGATAGAAACGCAGGGGACTTATGAGCTGCCTGAAGCCCAGGTCGACAGGTTCATGTTCAAGGTACTGCTGGACTATCCGACCCAGAAACAGGAACAGGAGATCCTGGCCATGGTATCTGGAGGCAGCCTGCCCGAGATCCGGAAAGTCATTTCCCCGGCAAGGATACTCGAAATCCAGGAATTCGCGCATCGCATATACATGGATGAGAAAATATCGAAATATATCACTGATCTCGTGCAGGCAACCAGGAAACCCGAACTATACGGTCTTGATACCCGGGACTTTATCGAATATGGCGCATCGCCGCGCGCCTCAATATACCTGGCGCTGGGGGGCAAGGCCGGTGCCCTTCTTGCAGGCAGGGGTTATGTAACGCCGCAGGATGTGAAGTCGATAGCAAGGGATGTTCTTCGGCACCGTATTATTCTCACTTATGAAGCGCTGGCAGAGGACGTGACAACTGATAAAATAATCGGAATGATCCTTGAAAAAGTCCTGGTTCCATAATAGCATGGAGTGGTATTCTTGGAAAGTTCGAACATCAGGGAAATAATTTCTAAGGTCAGGCAGATCGATATCAAGACGAAACGTCCGGTAGAAGGGATAATAACCGGCGCATACCTTTCTGCATTCAAGGGGACAGGGATCGAATTCTCAGAG
This sequence comes from uncultured archaeon, assembly GCA_902386085.1. Classification (GTDB taxonomy): domain Archaea; phylum Halobacteriota; class Methanosarcinia; order Methanosarcinales; family Methanoperedenaceae; genus Methanoperedens. The sequence goes on along the minus strand of CABMIA010000191.1, from coordinate 4,432 downwards.
GTCAGGGAATACCAGATAGGGGACGATCCGAGGACGATTGACTGGAACGTGACCGCAAGAATGAACAGGGCTTTCGTGAAAGAGTATATCGAGGAACGCGACCTTACCCTCATGATAGTTTTCGACATATCCCGCTCATCCGAGTTCGGGACGGTGCGCTCGATAAAGAAAGATATCGGGATAGAGCTGTGCGCTTCCCTTGCCATGTCTGCGATCAGGAACAACGATAAAGTCGGGTTGATGCTGGTGACAGAAAAAGTGGAAAAATACATTCCGCCGATAAAAGGAAAAAGACATGCCTTAAGGATAATAAGAGAGGCTGTTTTCCACCAGCCTGTGCACAGCAATACCAACCTTTCAGTGCCGCTTGCCCGGCTTTCAAGGATACTTAAAAAAAGAAGTGTGATATTTGTCATCTCGGACTTCCAGGATGATGCACAGAGATTTAAAAAGCCGCTCCAGATCCTGAATAACAGGCATGACCTCGTTGCTGTTCGACTCTGGGATGTTCGGGAACAGGAGCTTCCGGATATCGGGTTGATAGAGCTTGAAGACGAAGAGACAGGTGAACAGGTGCTTGTGGATACGTCAAATCCCGGATTCAGGAAAAAGTACAGGGAGATGGTTGAATCCAAAAACAGAGAGCTTCTGGAAATGATGAAGCGCCTTGAGATAGAAATGATAGAGATATCGACTTCAGAGGATTGGGTCAGGCCGGTCATGAAATTTTTCAACGGGAGGGCCGGGTTATGAATTTTGAAAGCCCGTTATGGTTTGCAGCCCTTCTTCTCATACCTCTGATATGGTATTTTTACAGGGAATCGGTCAAAAAGAAAAAAGCAGCTGCCATCAAGTTCAGTAATCTCTCTCTAATAAAGGAGGCCGGGGCAGGAAAGTCAAAGGCGAAGGACATCCTGTTTTATATGAACATACTTTTGATAACCCTCCTGATAACAGCCCTTGCAGATCCTCACATACCCCTGAAACAGACAAAGGAGGGCGTTAACGTGGTTATGGTGATGGATGTTTCAGGAAGCATGGCTGCCACGGATTACAAACCCACGCGGTTTGATGCTGCCAGGGAGAGCGCTAAGATACTGATGAATGAACTGGACAGTAAAGATAATGTCGGGGTCGTGATTTTTTCAAGCGGCGCTACAACATCCGCGTATCTTTCTCCTTACAAGGACAAGGTGCTTGAGAAACTCATGTCGATAAAACAGACCGGAGGCGAGACAGCGCTGGGCGACGGCCTTGCGCTTGGTGTTGATATGGCGACATCGATACCCAACAAGAAAAAAGTGATAATTCTTATGAGCGACGGTGTGAACAATGCCGGGGTAATAAGCCCGGATGAAGCTGTCGGGTTTGCCAGGACCAATGACATCCAGGTGTATACCGTCGGCATCGGTTCAAATGACAGGGTGGTGCTCGGGTATGACTGGTTCGGCCGCCCGCAATATGCCGATCTCGATGAGGCTACATTGCAGAAGATAGCAAAAGAGACCGGCGGTGAATATTTCAAATCGGTTGACAGCTCGACACTTTCACACATCTACAGTGAACTTCCAAAAAAGATAGAACGCGAGCCTGAGGATACAAGTATAAAGGACTGGGCAATCCTGGCAGCTATTGGAGTGCTTCTTACCGAATTGTATCTCAGGTTCGGAAGATACAGGATTCTGCCTTGAGGTGAGATGTTGAAAAAGAGATTAAACGTTTTGTTCATCTGTGTATGTCTTTTGCTTTTATTTTCGATGACAGCGTCCGCAAGACAGCTTTCTGTTAAAAAGGTCGTCCAGAATACGGATGTAAAAACCGGGGATAGCGTGAGCATAGCCCTTGAGTTTGAAAACCCGTTCAAAACCTCAATCCCGGTGACAATTCAGGACAATAACGTTCTGGGGAACAACGGTCTTGATATCCAGTGCTATGAATATACCCTTCCTGATAAACCTGTTATGACACTCTCATATGATTTCCCGATCCAGGCTTTTTCATCAGGTGATTTTACCCTGGATACCGCGAGCGTGACATATACAAATCCCGATACAGGAAGCCAGGAGACCATACAGTCCCAGCCTTTACAGATCACGATAAAACAGGGAACATCTTCAGGACAACAGCAGGGTATCACTTCGATATATAAATGCAAAGGAGTGAGCATGCAAAGTACCTCCTATTCTTCCGGCAGCTCGACTTCGATCTCCATAAACAGCGGGCAGCATCAGGTTAACACGCCACCCCCACAGCAGCCCGATAATGTCCAGCAGACGGCTTCAGACATGCAGAACCTGAAGGATGAAATGAACCGCCAGCAGCAGGATTACAAGAACATGCAGGATGAGTTAAAAAGAAGAATTGAAAATAACAGTGATTTCAAAAGGATGAGGGAGGAGCTTGAAAAACAGGGGTATTCGCAGCAGCAGGAGGACATAAAATCGGAATCGAACGATTCGGGAACTTTTGATTACAGGTTCGGGAAGGGTAATGAAAGTGCAAACATAACCGGCAGGATGAATGCCAGCAGGATGGAAGCGATAAGCAAAGAAAGCAGCGAAGATATAAAAAAGTTACAGCAGTATATTGAAAGGAACGCGACGTATCAACAAATGAATAAAACGCTGTCTGATAAGGGTTACAACCTGACCGATAAAAAAATAGACACAAAATCCAATATCAGCAGTTTTGATTACAGCTTCAACGATTCACAGGGCAGAATAGCATCAATTTCCGGCAATGTGACGCATGAAGGGACGATAAAGGACATATCCCTGAAGGAACCGCAGGAACCTTTGCCATACTGGATGATGATCTTTCTTGTTCTGCCGCTGCTCGGGGTATATCTTTACAAAAAATACCGAACAGGTGCAGGAATCCCACCTGCGCAAACGCCTGTGCCCGTGAAAACCGATCACAGGGAGGAAGCCCTTGCAAGACTTGAGGCTGCTGTGAGGATGTTCAATGGCGGAATGCAGAAAGAGGCATACTCAGAAGCATCCTGTGCCGTGAAAATATATTTTAAAGGGACACTTGGTATTAATGAACTCACAAGCGAAGAGATAGTGAACACAGTCAGGGAATCCAATAATAGAGCCCGTGTGGAGGATGTAAAACAGTGCCTCATGCTGTGCGATCTTGTAAAGTTCGCAAGGTACGAACCGAATCCTGATGATTTCAACAGGGCCGTTGAATATGCGAGAAGGGTAATCATTTGAAGAAAATATTTAAAAAGATAGGCAAGAACGTTTCATTTCTTGTTGGTGTATGAAATAGATTATAGGAGAGCAATAAATAAAACCGCAGACGAACAACACACTGGAGTGCAGATAAATAAGTACGCGAGGTGCTCTTACTGTACTCATTGGATTGTAGGTTTTTAGTAGAGATGAGCATTAACCGAGTCAACGACCCCGTTTTCGAAAAACGGGGCTCCCTGCGCCGATGCACACGGGTTTGTAGTTCTTTCGGTTGCCTATCCATGTATTCGCTTTTCAGGCGCGGAAAAAAGAAGCATTGCCAATGAAAATGTTATTTTGAAAGTCCCAAATTTGTAAGATATCCAAGGAAATAATCCGCCATCAACTTTTTCTTTTGTTTTCTTATAGGGACCGATTCGGATAGGTTCTTAATGCAAGTATAGATATCCGTCCACGATATGAATTTAACACCATTCACATCCATTTTCTTTCCAGATCGTGTAATACAAATAACTTCACAATTAGAGTATTTTCTATATTTTTTTAGTTGTTCTTTATCAACGCGTGAAAATAATTTTGCCTCGATAAGAACTCTGAAGCCATTGTGCTCTTGCGAGCTAAAAGTTATGTCCGGTATGCTTTTTTTTCGAGTTCTCACGGATTCAAGTTGTTTTCTTAGGTACATCTCAAAATTAATGGAATTTTTGTTAATACCACATAACTTTAAAAACTCTTTTTTTATATCATCATTATTTTTCAAAATAAAAACAAATGCGTTTGTAAGATTATCTTCTTTATTATAATCCAAAAGTTGAACAAAGGGATTATTAGAAAATGATTCAAATTCCTTCCGTTCCTCAAATATTTCCTCTGGATTTAACTTACTTTTATTAAGGTCAATAAACACAGCAGCTCGATAATCTTTGGGTTTGAAGGTTTTTCCATTCATTACTTTAATTTGATCAAATCGAATAGGATTTTTGAGCAAGAATATTTTAGATAGGAATAAAATTGCCCTACTCTCTGAGTCTTTCAGCTCATATGGTCTGAACTCTTTGTGCTTTTCTTGAAGATTTATTTTTGGGCTCGTATGTGGATTCAAATATTCACGAAACTCCTTTGAAGCATCAATAATAACTCCATAGATTATTTCATCTTGATCAGATGTTTTTATAAGACCCAAAATAGGTTCGTCAAGAAGATTATCATCAACCAATTTCCTGTGTTCTATT
>CABMIA010000190.1 GCA_902386085.1 uncultured archaeon | reverse complement strand
GTTGCCGGCAAGTGTTCTGCGGGCCCAGAGCATTACAATAAGGCCAGAAAAAGTAATAAGGTCGGCAGCAAGGCCTATCACAAGTGTACTCTGCCATAGAATTACCCCTGCGTACTTTGTGAATCCGACACGATTAAGGAGTATTAAGACTAGCACAGCTGCAAGTATCGGCAGGCGCCAACCCCAGCTTCTCCAGCCTTGCCTCAGGGCCGTGCGTTTGACTGAAAAAGCACTGATGGACCAGTAAATAAGAAAGATTGCCCAGCAAAAGATAATAAATTGTCCTGTTAAATCGATCATAATGATATTTCTATCCATTCAAAGTTGATAATCCGTCGCCTGGTTTAAATAATTTCTTGTATGGGGTTTGTGACTGAAAGCGATAGGGAACTCATGCTCGGAGAGGATATGTCCAGAATAACCTTTTCAAAGTTAAAACCAGGCATGAATAATATGAATTGGTCATAACAATTTCATTAAAGCCTTCTATAACTTAATTTTGTTTAAAATATCGCTTGGTATATGTTTTTCACCAGGTCCTGTTCTTCTCCTACCAAATTGAGTAAATTCGGTTTTTAGCCCAAATAAAGAAGGACAATCTAAAAAAACATTTTTTTCATCATGATCAGTAACCTTTAATGCCGTTCTTTTTTCACTATCTTCATTTTCTTCTGAATCTTCATATAAAACGTGACCTTTAAGCCAAAGTCTATAGTTTCCTAATGTGAATTCAATCATATTATCTGGTTTATAAATAGGATCCTTTGTGCCTGCTTTATCCATTAGCGCTATTGTTAGAACTAAACCGACTCTATAGTTATGTTCTTTCCAATATTCGCTGTAATCTTCCAATCTTTTAAAGTCATCCGTACTATAGTTATAATATTTTTTACTGCACACATGGGTATAATTTTTTTCATAAGGATGCGTGTGAACATCCCCTAAAAAATCGTAATACGGCCAAAATGACGTCATAAGGTCTCTTTTCAATTTTAATGCTGATTCGTTTGGGTTGCAGAAGCTACGCTCCCTCTCTGCTGATGTATCAATAGATATTAATTCAATAGAATAAAGAGTATCTTTATTTTTAGAGAGATTGATTTCATGTCCCCAAAGTAATCCATAAGTTTCCAAGCAAGTCTTAGCTTTCTTCTTTCCTTGATGAAAAACACTGTAAGCTTCAAGTGCATTAAGAATTAATTGAATTGACGCATCTTCAGAAATCCTAATATAATAAACTCTGTCGAGTCCCATAAAATCTCCTTAGCATTCGATTCGATCTATAAACATCTTTTTCATTAATTTGATATATACATATATTTATCTTCTAATCGGTTCCGTCAAGTCCACGTTTGCTCTGAATGACTGTCAAAAGTCGTTAGGTGATCAAAAATTATCATAGATTCGAAGATTTATATAAACCAGTAAAACTTGGATGGTCTAAATTTATTTGAAAAAGGTTATGTAAGCAAAGAGGAAATAGTGCATCCTGAATATGACAGATGAAATAATAGATTGGGAAGTAACTGTTTCTGTTGAGCCAGCTTTATGGGAAATAGAAAAAACTGGGTTAGTGACTTTTGCATATAAGGGAAAGAAAATAGAGTTCAAAGAAAATCAAAATGAAACATGGTTTAGCATCAAATTAAAATCAACGAAGGAGAATCGTGGAACGGAAATTGATGCTTTGATGAGTTATTTTTTGGGCAGATTTGAATTGGATGGTACACGTTCTTATCATTATAAGATACAAAATATAAAAAATCTTAAAACTGGTAAGCAATCGGCGTGTACTAAAATTAAATCAAATAAACCCGTTGATACAGAATATGAAAAGTATATCCAAAAAATCGATGACACTGCCGCATCATCAAATAAAGATATAATAGCAAATTCTATCAGTGCGTTTCATTATGCAGATATGGCAATTTCTCCAAACCATGCATACCTTAGTATGACAAATGCCTTTACTCCTTTGATACAAGATATTGGAAAACAAGAGCGTACCGTTCTTAGTGGATTATATGCATCTTGGATACTTTTTAAAAAGGAAATCATTAAAGATGATTTGGAAAAAGAACACTGGGATGAAGAACTTAAATGGATTCATGACACTATAGATAACATTCGATACAAAAACATGCAAGTGAATGAAAAACATGTGGAAAGAATTAGAAAATTATACAAAGAATTTTTAGACATGTATGTTAAATACAAACAGTAATAAGAAACGAAATAGCTTTTATAAATTCCTGATATGAAAAAGTCCCCCTACAGACGCTTTTTTATATCAATCTATGAAATAAAGTTCATAGACAACTATACGTTAAAAATTAAACATCATTCTACAAATTATTGCCGTAATGTGAACCAGGACCTTTTTTAACTTACTTGCACCTAAATAGATATTCAGAAATCAAGCAAACACAACAGAAATACAATCGATTCCAAGGCCAGTGACTAAAGCCAAAATGGTCATGCGCGTATAGTCAATATGAAGCAAAAATTCCTCCATGGATGCTGAAATTCAGGCACAAACCTGCCATCAATCTTCTGTATAAGCATCTATTTTTCACATTCTGGAACGTCAAGCCTTTTTCGGATAACTTATTAAACCTTCAGGTCGCCTGAGAGGCCATGGACATCAAAGACCTGAAATTCGATAATGGCCTCATAACAGCCATAGCCCAGGATTACAAAACAGGCGAGGTTCTCATGGTGGCTTTCATGGACAGGGAAGCCCTGGACAAAACCATCAGTACAAAGCGTGCATTTTACTGGAGCAGGAGCAGGCGCAAACTCTGGAAGAAAGGGGAAACTTCAGGTCATGAGCAGATCGTCCACGATATTTTAATAGACTGTGATGCGGATGCAGTGCTCCTTAAAGTCGAGCAGATCGGCGGCGCCTGCCACACGGGTTACAGGTCGTGTTTTTACAGGACGATCGAAGGAGAAGTGATCGGTGAGAAATTGTTCGAGCCGGATGATGTTTATAAGAAATAGAAGCTATTCACAAACCTGACTTCATCTCTTCCAAGTACCTGCCCAGGAACCGGTCTCCTCTGAACCCGTTTTTCTTTGCTATCTTCAGAAGTGCAGAATATATCCCGCTGCTGTACTGTGCTGCCTTTTTTTCTTTCAAAGCCAGCTCCGATGGCAGGATTTTCCCTGCGGCTTTGCGCAGAATGTATTTCCTTATTCCATGGCTTATCTTAAGCCCGGGATCGATCCCTAAAGCCAGTTCCACGACCTCCCTGTCAAGGTAAGGTACGCGAAGCTCGACAGCGTTTGCCATCGTCACAGCGTCATCCCGCTCAAGATTGTTCTCTGCTATATTGTCAAGGTCATGCCTCAGCGCAGTTTCAAGCTCACCGGGAGCCAGGGACTCATACCTCTTATAACCACCGAAAAGTTCATCCGCTCCCTGTCCTGAAAGCATCACCCTGATTCCGCAATCATTGGCATCCTTTGATGCAAAAAACAGCGGCATGGCGATACTTACCTTTAGCGGGTCTGATGACTCGATCGCCCTGATCACAGGAATTACCGCAGATTCGATCTCTTCAGGTGTGAGTTCATGCAGATGGAGCTTATCCGGAAGTCCGAGAATTTGTGCGGCTTTTTTTGACTGATGGATATCATGTGAGCCCGCCATACCCACCGTGAACAATTCAGAATCACGGGAAAGCGCAGCAATGAGCGAGCTGTCAAGACCGCCTGAGAATGCAATGCCTGAAGGAATATATCTTCGCTTTTTTACGGCTTTCCCGATCGCTGTGAATAAATGCTCAGATGCCTCATTTTCATCTGTTATCCTCTTGCCCGGGGCAAAGCACGCAATTTTTTTTTGCACTATTTTGTCGTGAGTAAAGAGAAGCATATTCCCGGGTTTGAGCGGAAAAACCGTGTTCATGCCTATTGCTAATAGAGCTTTTTTCTCAGATGCGAAAGCAAACATTCCTTCAGAATAACCATAATACAGCGGCTTTACGCCTGCGGGGTCTCGCGCAAGCTCAAGCCCATCGCCGGATAAATAAGCGAATGCGTAGTCGCCGTCGAGTTCCTGTACGGCTGCCTCTGTGCCTTTTGATTTAATGAGAGCAAAAAGAGCATCGCTGTCTGAACCGGTCTTAAGATCCAGCTTTTCAGCTATTTCTTTAAAATTGTAAATCTCCCCATTGTACGTGAGAGCGCCGCCGTTATGAACAGGCTGGGTTTTATTCCCCGTGATTTTAAGAAGAACATTGCCGAGGGTGATGCTACTGCTGGAAATTACTCCTGAGCCGTCAGGTCCCCTGTGCTTGATTACTTCAAGCATTTTCCTGACAAGGCTTTCCGAATCGGCTGCAACGGTGCCGGCTATTCCGCACATGATGTATAAAAAATTCTTTGAACTAATTCCATTAACATAATTTTCAACTATTTTCCGGGAAATGGCTTAATAAAGGATAGTTAATTGTTTGGGAAAAAAGCAAAAAGTCCCATTAGATCATCTTCGGAAAACAGATAGTAATCTTTTTGCTTCAGATTTTCAGTAATTTCTTCTAAAGCTGGTGATAAGACACAAATTTTATTTTTTGCATCGATGAATCTTACCATTTGCTCAATTTTCTCAACAAATTTAAACCCTGCAATCTTGTTTGCGTTTAATTCATTTAACACTGATGATGTAATATAACAGATATGCTTCTTGAATAGGATATCCAATAAATCTAACCTATCTATTTTTGCAAGGGAACTCAAGATACAGGTATCGATTATCATCTAACCAGCCTTGCCAGTTGTGACCCTTTATCTCCTGATAAACCTCTCCTTATCTTTACCCCGGCCTTTTCCAAAAAATCTTTTATCTCTTCCGTGCTTACTCCTGCCAACTCAGCGGCCTTTGAAATAGACATTTCTTCAGTTTTATATAACTCTATTACTGCAGCTACCCGCATATCCTTTCTAAACTCAAAAAAAGTTCTCAGGGCGTCTTCGATAAGTTCATCTTTTGTGGAATAAATACCCCTTTTAACTAGCGCTTCTACACCGTTATAAATTATACTGCTCATGATTTTTTACCTTTTATTATCCTTCCCTAAACAAACCTGAACGTCTGCTCCATCTTTACCCTCTTATCAACCTCATCAGCATACCGCTGCTTCAAAGTGGCCAGCATCACATGAGGGAGTTCCCCGACAATTGGGCACCGCTCATCCACCGCATCCACATCAATGACTGGATACAATTCACACAATGTCGGGCGGCATCTGTATATGCGGCAGCGTTTCTCCCTGTTCAGGAAGATGCACTGTCCTTTGATCATCTTAACAGCATAGTACAGCCCGTGCTCTCCCGCCGCCTGTTTGAAATACTTTTTTGGATCAAGCTCCAGGCCATATTCTTTCCTGACCTTTTCGATCAACTCCGCGGCCTCATTTTCTGTGAGAACAGGACAGTTGCGGCAGCAAAGCGAATCGCAGAGCTTGATATCACAATCAAGGGCGCCATTTGTGCCACTCATAGGAAAACTACCAGTTCTCTGCAAGTACCTCATAATATGACCGGGCATGCTTGCAAGCAGGGCATACATCAGGCGCTTCTGTGCCTTCATGGATATACCCGCAGTTCCTGCAGTGCCATTTTACGGTTTTGTTCTTTTTGAAGACAGAGCCTGCTTTTACATTCTTTATTAGCTCCCTGTATCGCCGTTCATGAAAGCGTTCCACTTCAGCGACTTCAGTAAATGAGTCAGCGACAGCCTGGAATCCCTCTTCTTTCGCAACTTCTGCAAATCCGGGATAGAGCGTCTCCCATTCCAGTTTTTCCCCTTCCGCGGCTGCAAAGAGGTTGTCTGCGGTCTTTCCGATCACGCCTGCCGGATACATAGCTGTTATTTCAGCGCTACCTCCCTGGAGGTGCTTGAAGAAGACTTTGGCATGTTCTTTTTCGTTGTCCGCAGTCTCAAGGAAAATCCCGGAGATCTGCTCAAGTCCTTCATTTTTTGCCGCGCCTGCAAAATATGTGTACCTGTTCCTTGCCTGGGATTCCCCGGCAAATGCTGCTAAAAGATTCTTTTCGGTTCTGCTGCCTTTAAAGTTCATTCGAAATCCTCGCATTGTTTTTTATGGTAGAATAACTTGGTTTTTATGTGTATAAGCTTTTGGAAATAATGAGGCTGTTGCGTTGCGCATTGGTGCGACCAAAAACCCGCAGACGAATACAGACGCCCCTTATACTGCAATAATCGAATTGCGGTAAATCCCGACCATGTCCGTATATTTTTCAAATACCCGCCGAAATATTCGCTCAGTTTTATCGCAAAGAGACTGAAAGGACGGACAAGCAGGATACTCAGGAAAGAATTTCCCCATCTCAGGGAGTTTTGTGGGGAGCATCTATGGGCTCCGAGCTGCTACCATGGGTCTGTAGGGAATGGATAGGAGGTTGTTGAGAAATATATAAGCGGTCAGGATACACACCATGCAAAAAGCGATATGTACAGGCCTCGTTCTTAAGTACGGTGTATGTGACTTCTAGGCTTAGAAATGCTTAGTTCAGCGGGTTTTGCATTCTGTGTGCGCAGTACAAATCATGAATCAATGAACTCTACACAATGAACTCTCTGGCAAAAAATTAATATACTGACGATTAGAATAGTATTTTGCATTGAAATGTGTGCGCACTATTAATAGGAGAAAATAGGAGAATCGGGAATGGGTAATGACCAACCTCAAAATCAAAATGGAGATGACGAATATGGGTTTAAAGTTGATGCTCAGGTTGAAAAGTTTCTTGATTTTAAGCAGCAACTTACTTATTTTTTAATTACTGGAAGTGCTGCCATTATAGCTTTCTTAGTCGATTTTACTATTAAATACCGCAATGAAGTAGGAAATCTTGTGTGGTTTGTAATAATTTCTTCTATCGCTGGTTTATTAACGTCTGCTTTTTCATTGCTAAATATATATTTTGGGCTTGAATCACATAGTCGACATTTAGATTATCGTTATAAGCGAAAGCATTCTTTGACAGATAATGAGCAAAAAGAATGGACCTGTATCACTAGTCTAGCACATAATTTTTTAAAATTGGCACTTATCTCTCTATCTGTTGAAATTGCACTTGCTATGGTATTTTTTATTTTATTTTTTATTTAAACATCTAAATTTTAAAGTGTATAATGTTATATTAAAACGTTTTACATAATTAATCGGAAATCAATATGCTAAACACATATTAGTCTTTTTTCGTATTTTGAGACCTAGTATAGCGTATTTAGCTTAATTAATCAAGAAATAATATAATTTATAGAATATTTGAACACAAAAGCTTATGTTCTTAACAAGACTATCTTAAACAGCAAAAATAGGAGATTATTATGGTACATCACCATCTTGAAAGACATAAGATGCCAATATTCACGAAGGCAATGGAAACAAAGTATGTAAAAGAATGGGGGACTAACAAAGTTGGTTCTATTGCAAAGAATAAAATAACCGATAAGAAGACAAAATATCTACGGCTAGGGTATACGCAAAATCCAAGAAAAGTAGAAATGGCAAAGTGCGGAGCAGCTACTACCAAGAAGAGAGGACCAATTAACCCGTCCAAATAATGAGAAGTTATTCGTACCCCCTTTTCGATACATTCCAATGCGACAATGGAGAAAACATCATGCACTCCATTGATGCCTCGGACTTTTAGCGAAGCGGAGTCCGAGGTAATGACTCGGTTAATGTTCAGCTCTGCTAACAAAATTGGGCTTGTATTAGTTCGATGTTAATGTTTACGCAAAGAAAAAAAAGAATTACTGCTTATCAATCATGTAGCTGCCGATTATGATCACGATCAAGGCTGCAATGCTGATCCCGATGCCCTGCATGCCTCTCAAAGTCGCCCCTTCAACACCGCCTATTATTCCTATTGCATACACTATACGACCTGCCATTTTGATGTTCAAGCTAATCATACCTCCTGCTGTTGTTTATAATACATATAATTATATTTATACTTTTCCTCGGTTGATATTAGGATTGCTTTTCCGATAGCTTGATAGCTCATCCTTCCAATTAGAAACAGGCGATCATTTACGAATGGAATGAAAATTCTTCTGGAAAGGTTATCCAATGCCCACGGGGTTTCAGGGTACGAAGGGAATATCAGGCAGATCATAGAGGACGAGATAAGGCCTTATGTTGACGAGATCAAAACTGATAAAATGGGAAACCTTATTGCCACAAAATACGGTGGCTCGCCGACATTAATGCTTGCGGCCCATATGGATGAGATCGGTCTCATGGTAAAATATGTGGATGAGAAAGGTTTTATCTATTTTACAAAAACAGGCGGTTGGTTTGACCAGACGCTCCTCAACAAGAGGATGTTGCTGCATACGGCAAAAGGCCCGGTTTACGGCGTGATCGGCGGAAAGCCTCCCCATGCCATGAAAGAAGAGGAGAGAAAGAAACCCGTACCGTCCGAGGGCATGTTTATAGATGTGGGAGCAGTGAGCCGGGAAGACGCAGAAAAGATAGGCGTTAACGTCGGGACGCCTATAACTCCTGATATGGAATTTAAGTCGCTCGGTAATGACAGGGTTACAGGCAAAGCCCTTGATGACAGGGGAGGCTGTGCGGTGATCATTGAGGCGCTTCGCTCAATGAAGGAAGTAAAAGCCACAGTCCATGCTGTTTTCACGGTGCAGGAGGAAGTGGGGTTAAAAGGCGCCAGAACCTCGGCTTTCATGCTGAATCCCGACGTTGCCCTGGTGTCAGAGGTTACCGTTGCAGGAGACCATCCGGGCATTGAGAAGAAGGACTTCTCGCTTGAAATAGGAAAAGGACCGGCTATTACGGTGAGCGATGCAGAAGGGGAAGGAATAATCGTCACCGAAACAGTATTGAACTGGTTAAAAGGCGCGGCAGAGGCAGGTAACATCCCTTACCAGTTGAAAGTGGGTGCGGGCGGGACAACCGATGCATCCGCAATACATCTTTCCCGCGAAGGCATACCAACTGGCGTTATCAGCACGCCTTCCAGGTATATCCATACACCTGTAACAGTGCTGAGCATGAGCGACCTTGAAATGAGCGCACGCCTCATAACCAAAGCGGTTGAGATCGCAGACAGGTTTTTCAAGATTTTTTAGTTCGTGGCATCAAGAATCCCTCCGCCTTTTGAGTCGGGATGAATTTTTTGAAATTATTTAAATCTCTGAGTTAAAAAATTATAATATTATAGCTACTTTTTCATATAAATATCTAACATTCTCTGAAAGTTTATCGAAATTATTCGCTATCGATTTTGCTACAATCCTTGCAGTTTCATCTTTCTTTGAAAGGCTAATCAACAGTTTGTCCCGTATATCTTCAGGGAGTTTATCGAAATTATTGACTAACATCTTTGCGACACACCATGCAACATCGTCTCTCTCAGAGAATTTAAATAGCAGGTTCCTTATATCCTCCGGGATTTTATCAAAATTATCTGCTAACATTCTTGTAATATCCACAGCAGTTCCATCCATCTTCGAAAGCTTATTCAGTAGTTCATTTCTAATATCTTCTGGAAACTTATCGAAATTATCTGCCAAAGCCCATGCTATTGTACTTGCCACATTTTTCTTCTCTGAAAGTTTAAGTAATATTTCATATCTTGTATCTGTTGGGATCTTATCAAAATTATTCATTATGGCCCATACTACTCTACTTAATGCATCATAATTATTAGAAAATTTTAATAGTATATTCTTTCCCTGTTCTACAGGAAGTTTATCGAAATTATCTGCCACTACCCATACTAACATCACAGCGGCATTATCTTTTTCAGAGAGTTCAAAAAACAAATCCCTTAAATCCTCTGGAAGTTTATCGAAGTTATCTGCTATAATTCTTGCTACAATCCATGCAGATTCACTCTTCTCAGAGAGTTTTAGCAATAATTTATTTCGTATTTCTTCAGGAAATTTATCGAAATTGTTTGCTATACCCTTTGCAATACCCCATGCAGCTTCATCGTTCGAAGAAAGCTTCAATAATAAATCCTCTGGGAGCTTGTAAAAATTATCTGCTAAAAATCTTGCTACAACCCATGCAACTGCATCTTTCCCAGAAAGATTTAGATTTATCAATACTTTGTTCCTGACATCTTCAGCGAGTTGATCAAAATAAAATATTAAAGATATTGCAACACTTTTCGCAACAATCTTATTTTCTGAGAGTTTGAGCAATAGTTTAATCTTTACATCATCTGGAAGTTTATCGAAGTTATCAGCAATAGAAATTGCAACTTTCTCTATCGCGTCACCCTTTTCTGAGAGCTAAATAAGACTTTCGAAAATATGTTCTTGCAGATATTATTGGGCTTGCCGGAATCAGTCAATGCAAGTCCGAAAGCATCCTCGTATGACGGATGAATGTATCTTAATGCTTTAAGAGTTTCAACCTCTTTAAATTCTTCCAAAAAATCATCAAAATCTTTAGCTTTAATTAAGTTATATCCTAAATTTGCTAAAATCTCTATATAATATGATTTGGCAACATTATGTTCTATCCCTATGTAAGTAAAACTTAGAAAGACTAGTTTATCATATTCTTCTCTGTTGAATATTTCTTTTATCTCTTTGGCAAATGCTATTTTTGTTTCTTCAGATGCTTTCTCAATCACAACCCAGAAACTATCTATGCTTCTCACATCTTTTGAAGATTCTATTAATTTCTTGACGCTCATTGGAGTTCTCAGCTTAACTCCGATTGCTTTAAAAGCAATGTTCTTAGTCCTTTATCACAAGCCCATATCGGCTCAAAAACATCGATATATTTTTTTAGTATGGCCTTCAAATTTTCTCTGCTGTATGACGAATTCACTTTGAGCTGGACCACGTATTGCCACAAATCTTCTGAAATTTCTTTTCTTTTTTCAAATTCTTTGAAAACTTTCTCTCTCGAAGTTATAATTATCTTGCATCTTTTTCTCTTTATTACCCTAATGATACTTCCTATCTCTGTTAAGAGACTCTCTGGTGTCTCAAATTCTACTTTCCCCCAAGGGTCTTCAAAATAAATCACTTTGTCATCAAAGTCAACATTTTGTCTGATAAACTCCCACTGATCTTTTCTTCTCTCTTCAGGAATATATTTAGGTTCATAACCTTTGGAATATTCCAATAGCAGCTTGATCGCTGTATATGTCTTACCCATTTCTGCGTCGCCAACAATGAAAACAATATTATGCTTTTCCAATATGCTTTTAATCATATCATAGTTCTTTGGCGCCACATACAGTTCTTCTATTTCTCTGTATTCAGTCCTATGCGAGCCTATTTTCTCAAGAAATTCAAGAACTTTTAACTCCTTTTCAAATTCATTTCTCTCGATAGAATAAAATTCTGCAGATGGGTATGGTTTAGAACATCTCCTTTTTGAGTCGAGCTGCTCGTATGCTTCTGGTGTAAAAAGGATAAAGGTTTGCGTCAACGAATGTTCGCCATACTCCCTTTCGTAGAAATTTTTATATTTGGGAACTACGTAGGTTTTAAGGTTTGATATCGTTTCATTACTTCGTTCAATCAAATACAAATCATCAACTTTCAAAAAACCAATACCTATAGCAAGAGGCAAATTAGCTTTTAAAACTTCACCAATGCTTTTAAAAGCGTTCCAGATGCTATCTGTGAACACAACAAAATCATCACCATACTCTGATTTTTTATAATTTTCTATAATCTCTCTTTTCTTAAGTTCTTTCAATCTCTTCTCAATGCTATCTATATACGACTCTCGAATATCCTCTACAGGACGATCTGTATTTTTTGCATCCTCCTCTGCTCTTTTTTCATATCCTAAAGAATCGATATAAACTAGGAAGTGTTTCACGTTATCATCTATTTCTCTTCATATATTTGTGCTCTGTCATTTAGGTTTACTTTCGATTGCGAAAACAGAGTTTTCAACCGCAGAGAGCGCAAAGTTCGCAAAGATTGTTGTTAATAGACTTTGCTCTCTTCGCGTTCTTTGTAGTGTTGAGCAAATATCCATCAAAGGTACATTGCCTTCAATGGTTAAAATCTTGGATTTTAACAGGATATAAACAACGTGAGAAAATGAGTGACAGAAACTGAAAAATACCATAAATTAAATAACACTGCAACCTATTAAGCCCACAGAAATATGCCCCAGGTAAAACTCACAGACACTACGCTTCGAGATGCACACCAGTCCCTCATCGCCACGAGGATGCGAACAAGAGATATGCTTCCCATTGCAGAGAAGATGGACGAGGCTGGATTTTTTTCGCTTGAAGTGTGGGGCGGGGCTACTTTTGACTCCTCGATACGCTATCTGAACGAAGATCACTGGGACAGGCTTCGCGCCCTTAAAAAAGCCATCCGGAAAACGCCCCTCCAGATGCTGCTGCGCGGCCAGAACCTTGTGGGTTACAGGCATTATTCTGATGACATTGTAGTCAAATTCGTTGAGCATGCAGCGGAGAGCGGGATTGACATATTCAGGATTTTCGATGCTGTCAACGACATTCGTAACATGGAAGTGTCGATTTCGACCGCAAAACGCGTGGGTGCTCATGTGCAGGGCACGGTTTGCTATACCATAAGCCCGGTGCATCCCATCCCCCTGTATGTAAAGATGGCAAAGGAACTTGAGGAACTCGGATGCGATTCCCTGTGCATCAAGGACATGGCGGGACTTATCTCGCCGCAGAATGCTTTTGACCTTGTAAGCGCGCTGAAAGAAGAAATAAGCATCCCGGTTGACCTGCACAGCCACTGCACGAGCGGGATGGCGCCGATGAGCTATCTTTTTGCATGCGAGGCCGGGGTTGATATCCTGGATACGGCTTTTTCGACATTTGCATGGGGCACGTCTCAGCCGCCAACAGAGACCATTGTTGCAGCGCTTAAAGGAACGCCTTATGATACCGGTCTTGACCTCTTCCTGCTCACAGAGATAAAAAAATACTTTGAAGAGGTAAAAGAAAAATACCGCGGCATCCTCGATCCGATCTCAGAAAGGATAGATACGAATGTTTTGAAATACCAGATCCCGGGATGGATGCTCTCCAATCTCGTATCGCAGTTAAAAGAACAGAATGCCCTTGATAAATACGAAGCTGTTCTTGCCGAAATGCCAAAAGTGCGTGAAGAACTGGGTTATCCTCCTCTCGTCACTCCCACAAGCCAGATCGTGGGCACTCAGGCTGTGCTGAACGTATTGATGGGTGAACGCTACAAAGTTGTTCCGAAAGAAGTGAAGGATTACGTCAAGGGCCTATACGGGCGCACGCCTGCCCCGATAAGCAGGGAAATAATCGCCAGGATACTGGGTGATGAAAAACCCATCACCTGCCGGCCTGCGGATCTCCTGCCGCCTGAACTTGATAAAGTAACGAAAGAGGCGAATGCGCTCGGGATCGTCAGGAAACCTGAAGATATTCTTACCTACGCTTTGTATCCTGCGATAGCCCCAAAGTTCTTGCGCGGCGAAGCAAAAGAAGAGACGCTTGAAGCTCCGAGGCCTGGCAATGGAAAAGCTGCGCCCCTGCCTACCGAGTTCAAGGTAGAGGTTGATGGCGACTTATTCAATGTGAAAATCCTATCCGCCGGGGGCGGGATGTCTGTCAAGCCGGCAGAGGCGGAACGTTCAAAATCCGTGGACGGGGCAATTAATGCAAGCATGCAGGGCATGGTACTGAAGATAAAGGTAAAAAAAGGCGACGCTGTGACCAAAGGGGATGTAGTGCTGGTTCTTGAAGCCATGAAAATGGAAAATAATATCCATGCGCCGCACGCAGGCACTGTCAAGGATATCTTTGTTAAAGAGGGCGGCACGGTAAGTGCAGGTGATGCACTGATTGTGATTGGATAATCATATTCAAAAAAACAGAAGTATGAAATTAGAAGAAGTCTCTATTGGACATTTTAAATCTCAAACCAAGATTAGGCAAAGAATTGGCATTGATAATAAAAGATGAGATAAGCCGATATAAAAGACGAGATGAAACTCAACCAGAAAAAGAAATCAAAAAAATCATTCAAATTATGAAAGAAAAAACAAATGAGCAATGAGTATGGATAAAGTTCTGGATAAAATTCTCACTGGCAGAAATGACAGAAACATAAAATTTCAAGATTTAAGAAAGCTTTTATTACGATACGGTTTTTTGGAAAGAATACGAGGTGACCACCATATTTTCTCTAAAGAACATGTTTTTGAAATAATTAACGTACAACCGTTGAAAGATGGAAACGCAAAGCAATATCAGATTAAGCAGGTGAGAAATTTATTTATCAAATATAAATTTCATCTAAAAGAGGATTGAACATGGAGAACATAAAATATGAAATGGTCGTATATTGGAGTGAGAATGATGATGCCTACCTTGTAGAAGTACCCGAGCTTCCAGGTTGCATGGCAGATGGCAGGACATACGAAGAAGCGATAAAAAACGCTCTCATCATAATCGGGGAATGGATAGAAACCGCCAGAGAGCTTGGAAGAGATATCCCTCAACCCAGAGGCAGGTTGATATATGCTTAGTGAAGCATAATATATCATATAATATTCGCAACTGGTGACCGGATAATGTTCAAAAAAATATTGATTGCCAACCGCGGGGAAATCGCGATACGTGTCATGCGTGCGTGCAGGGAGCTTGACGTAAAAACCGTGGCGGTATATAGCGAAGTGGATAAGAACGCGCTTTTTGCAAAGTATGCCGATGAGGCATATTTTATCGGGCCTGCGCCCGCAACCCAGAGCTACCTGAACATGGACAATATTCTCGATGTTGCGCACAAAACAGGCGCGCAGGCGATCCACCCCGGCTACGGTTTTCTTGCAGAGAACCCGGAATTTGCTGCGCGTTGCGAGAAAGAGGGAATAACATTCATAGGCCCGACTAGCCATGCCATTGAAAGCGTGGGCAGCAAGATCGAAGCCAAGAAGACCATGAAGGCTGCGGGAATCCCGGTAATTCCGGGTAGCGAGAATGGCATAAACGATTTTGATGAAGCTCTTGATATCGCTGAAAGCATCGGATATCCTGTAATAGTCAAGGCGTCGTCAGGCGGTGGAGGCATCGGCATGAAGGTGGTGAGAAAAAGCAGCGACCTCATAGCGATGATCGAGTCAGCCCGTTCTGTGGCAAAATCAACTTTCGGGGATTCAACTGTGTTCATAGAAAAATACCTTGAAGAGCCGCGCCATATAGAATTCCAGATCCTGGCTGATTCATCTGGTAATATAATCCATGTGGGCGACCGCGAGTGCTCAATACAGCGGCGTCACCAGAAACTCATCGAGGAATCCCCGTCCCCCATTATGACGCCCAAACTC